>CAZJAW010000114.1:0-7296 GCA_964544035.1 uncultured Rhodobacterales bacterium | reverse complement strand
ATTCAAAAGGCAGGAGGGCATCACCATGTTTTCCGGCCCGGACTTGTGTTGGCACACCACAGCTACGGTGGCACAACCATGTTACGCATGCTGGCTGCATTTCCTGTGATACAGCCCATCGCCCTGCCCAAGGCCGAAATTCAGACAGTTGCGTTGGACGATGTTGCCGAAGCAGTAAGCGCCGCACTCGCAGGCCATATTCCCGACGGATTTGTCGGGGATTTGGTAGAAAACGAAACGCATTCGTTGCGCGAACTCGTGGTGTCTGTGCGCCAGTGGCTGGGATTTACACCTGCCAGACATGAAATCATGATCCCAGAGCTTCTGACGCGAGCGGCGTCAAAATTTTCTGATGGACTGGGTCGGCTGGGCTGGAGGTCTCCTCTCAGAAGCACCGCAGTGAAAGTACTTGCCGATGGTGTGACCGGAGTTCCGTCAGACTTGTCAAAGTTTGGGGTGCCCCCAACCAAATCGATGGCGCAGACCTTGGCCAGTATGCCCGCGCGAGTAGAGGATCGATTATTTGCGCGTATGGCACTGTTGACCCCCATTCTCATGGTCACGTTAATTGCGTTTTGGTTTTTATCTGGCGTCATCGGTTTCATCAGCGTGAACAGTGCTGCACTTGTGCTGGAAAACGTCGGTTGGCCCCGTGCGTTTGCTATCGCCAGCGTTCTTTTCTGGGCCGTTGTCGACGTCGCGATTGCTTTTGGGTTGGCCTATCGCCCTTATGCAAAAACAGCGTGCTGGTGCGCAATTGGCGTCAGTCTTTTCTATTTGGCGGCTTCCACACTGTTTGTCCCGGGCCTTTGGCTTGATCCCCTTGGTCCAATGATCAAGGTTTTGCCAATCATTTCCTTGGCCTTAGTCGCTCGTATCGCGTTGGAAACACGATGATCGACTGGATTGACGTTGTCCGCTTGTTACATGTGCTTGGCGCATGCGTCTTGATCGGAACCGGTGCGGGGATCGCGTTTTTTATGGTCATGGCCCATCGCACCAAGGACCCCGCCAGCATTGCACACACCGCTGGAATAGTCGTCATCGCTGATATGTTGTTCACAGCAACAGCCGCAATCGCGCAGCCGATTACAGGCATCGTTTTAGCGCGCCATCTTGGGTGGCCCATTTTTGACGGCTGGATTGCTGTTTCACTCGGACTTTATGTGTTTATTGGACTTTTCTGGCTGCCAGTCGTGTCGATCCAAGCAAAGATGCGAGAAGAGGCGCGCGCATCTGCGCAATCCGGTGCGCCGCTTACATCACGCTATATGCGGCTTTATCGTATTTGGTTCGCCTGTGGCGTCCCCGCGTTTCTGGCAATCGTTGCGTTACTCTGGCTGATGATCGTGAGGCCTGTAATCGTGTTCTGAATGCGCCACGATTGTTACATCTGTGGCTACTCCTTTGTCATGAACCAACGGAGTGCATAAGAAGACAGTCGCTGCGATACCTGACTACTCACCTTGGGGGACTGTGATCAGACATGCCCCCGTGGCTCTCGCACCGCGTTCACACAATTTGACAGAACGCCTCGGATCAAATGCCCAGCAGCAGTCTGGTTTGAAGCCAAAGGATCGATGGATAGGCAGCGATCCAGAACCATACAAAACGGTTCAATCCAAAAAGGCAGGCGTTGGCGATATGGAACATGATGGCCAAACCCAATGCCAAGAATAACGTTGTCGCATTCAGGATGCTCAAAGGAAACAGGACTTCAAACGACATCACAGCCCAAGACGCGAACCAAAGCATCCGAGGGTGATCCGCCATCGCACGCAGCGACTCGGCAACTGGATAGGCTGAAAACTGAAAAACATCTTGCAGTGCGCGGCCGCTGCGCCACTCCGGGTTAACCACTTTCACCTGACCTGAGATAAAATAGGAAAGGATGACCTGTACGCCCAAGTACCCAAACGCGGCCTCAGCAATGACGCCCGTTGGCAACCACCGCGACAGGCACAGGCAATACAAGATCAACAGCCCCATGCGGTCACTGCCGCCATTGTACGGCCCTTGGTAGCGATGCAGAATCAACAGACTGTGCGCCGACAGCGCCAACAGCACCCAAGGGCTGAAACCCCCAATCAACAGCAAAATGCTCATTAAGGCGCGCGGCACGAACAACGACGCGGCCTCGCGGGATCCGACGATATGTTCGGCGCTTTGCTGCAAAAAAGCCAAGGCCAAAAGCACTTCTGTGGCCCGAAGTGCGAGTTCTAGCGTCATCATATTTCAGAGACCACGGCCGGAACCGCGTCCGACAGGAACACGACCTCTTGCTCCAATTCGCCATCTTCACGGTGCACAAAGACAAGCCGAAACCGCACCATTTTGCCGGTGGCGTCCATGGCCATTTGCCCGATGTCGGCCTGAATGCGTCGCGTGATTTCTTGGATACTGTGTTCCGTAGGGTCCTGCTGAATACGTTCGGCACAACTCACAACAAAAAGCGCGTCATTCCAATTGGGGTTCCAAAATAGCCGCAAGATCATACCAATTGGCGTCACCGTTAACGGTCGGGGTCGAAAATCTTGCCAGTCAAGGGGCGTTGCATCTTGTTCAGAGCACAATGCCCACTGCACGCGCGGCGAAGGTTCAATCGACTTAAAGAACCGCCAAGACGGAATGAGCACAGGCAGGACCAAAGACAGAGTTTGCATCATAGTTGGAGTAAATGACCGTTAAGTTAACGCAGTATGAACACTGTGAAGAGTCAGGACGAAAGGCGGGCCGCGGGCCAGTCAGGGTCAAGCCCCCCCCCTTTTGAGCAGGTTTCAATATCGCTCACTCCAGCCTCAAAATAAAAATTTGGCCTATCGGCACAGATTGTTCAGAAGTGGGTCTGAGCAATGCGGGGCAACGTCCGCGGAACAGAGGCCGTTGCCCGTAGCGCCACCTCACCCAATGGCCGCATTCTGACATTTTATGACGACCCGCAAGTTTGCGTCACGTTGTTGCCGCTTCGATCTCCCTCGCAATTTTGCTCGTGTTGACAGCCTGTGATGCCGCCCCACGTTTAAGCGAAGAGGTGTTGCTATCGCGGCCCAAGTCCGGCCCGCTCGGTGCGTATTTCATCCAGACAAGCGCCGGATCAGCTTCATCTGCAAAGATGATGGCATTATCCGCAACGAGGCTAAATTGAGACGTGTCATGGTTCGCAATAACCGGGAGAAGATCGCACAACTCACTTGGTATCGGGCGATTAAGCAAGAAAGCTGTGCGCCCCCAATGTCCGCCAGAACTCAGACCGTTTGATATTTTGATGCCGGGCGAAAGGTCCATTTCAAAAAACACAAGCACTGCATGGATCGTGCCAAAGGCGGTGCAAGCAAGATGCTCTGTGGTTTGCGCTGGCATCATGCTTGGCCGCAAGAAATTGAACTGGAACAGATCCTTTGCAGCCCCCAGCGGTTTCATGGGACAAGCTGATAAGTCATTCGGAGTGATCTGCGCGACATTGGCAAGGCGGTGAAACGCCTCAAGTTTAAAACCCATCGCTTCACGCGGTCGCCAGAGGTTCAGCAGTTCATCGCTTTGAACCAACTGCGCCTTTAATGTACCTCGTTCCGGAATCGCCCGCGCATTGGGTTTGGCCAGTCGGTGCATCGCGTCGACAAGAGTCGCCAGCGCGCCTTCGCCAAGCAACATCGTATCGACAATTTCAGACACCACCACATCAGCAGGTTCAGGCAAATCCACACCAACCATCAAGTTATGCGACATCTTGGGGATGACTGTAATGCGATCACCTAGGCCATTTTGTTTGATGACCTTTTCAGCCGCTTGCGCAATCAGGGGCTGTTGTTCGCAGGTATAGACATGTTTTGCACCTGCGCGCGCCGCAAGCATTGCCGTAAGGCCAGCACCGCAACCAATGTCGAGCACAATATCGCCAGGCCTGACTTTGGCAGCGATGGCCCGTGCATAAGCTTGATTGCGTCCCTCGTCTGCGAGCATCGGAAAGTGCCAACGAGGAACGAACATCTGATAAACGCGCTCCAGTAAAATTTGCGCGTCGTGATGAAACGGGTCCACGGCCAAAGCTTGCGAAAGCAGATTTGAGGTTCGGATACCGCCATCTGTCAGGGGTTCAATTTTTGCAAGATCGACAAGGCGTTCGACGTCTTGTGCTTTTTGAAGGTCAAAATCTCGCAAACTTTGTTGCTTGCTCTTTAGTGTAACTGCCTGGTCGTTCGCCATGTATATTCGTCCTCGTTCTAAGGAATTGCGTTGGACGGGCTTACCTGCCGCGACATAAGATAAAGTGAACGGATTTTTCCTAAGAGCAAAAACTTGGCACACCAATTTGCGCGGCCTCTTTACGACCCTCACTGCTGATGTCCTCGTCAGATCACAAACGTCGGCTTTTATAATGATACCGTCACAATGCCGTCGTCCAGCTACACTTTTATGCGCCACTTTTGAGCAAGGTTTCCGAGATGGGCGGGGGCATGTTTACGGTCTGATCGTCGTGTGTTCGATTGTTTGAACTGACCGCAAATAAAATAATTATCTGTGGCGCCGTGCGACGCGGGGGCTGATCATTCAGACATGACGTAGCGATAGTGTGCCTATCAATTTACGCTTTTCTTGGAAACCGCCACGCCGACGCGACAAGCCCGCGAAACCTTAACCTCTTCTAAATTGGCGCTTTGTAACTGCCCTTTGAATTAGACTTCTATGTAAGTCGAGCTTAATAAAACTTGGAAACTTATCCCTCTTTCAAAAACGGTACTTTCAGAATGGCAAGAATAATATGACTATTCGAAGGCTTCGGACTCTGGTGGCAATCGCCGACACACAAACATTTAGCGCCGCAGCCGATGCTGTACATGTAACCCATGCGGCCGTTAGTCAGCAAATGCAGGCATTGGAGGCTGAAATGGGCATCACACTGTTTGATCGCAGCACAAGGACTCCTCAGTTCACGCCTGTTGCCAATCGCATTGTTGAAAAAGCACGTACTTTGATTGCTGACTACGACAATCTGGTGCCGTCGGTGTTGAACGATGGTGGTCTAAGCGGAACTATCACCTTGGGCGTTCTACGCACGACCCTGACGGGTTTGTCCCCGCAAGCCATGGCCGTGTTAAAGTCGAAATACCCAGACCTCAGGCTACATATAAAACCTGGTTTAACGACCACCTTGTTGGCCGAGATCGAACGTAGCAACTTGGATGCTGCGATTGTGTCACAACCACACTTAATGCCGGCGAACCTGTCGTTTCGCGAACTTGCCAAAGAGCCCATGCAGCTGATTGCTGCAATCGAGGAACCAGAGGATGACCCAATCGCGCTTTTAAATGCGCGCCCCTTTATCAGATTTGATCGCACAGCAGTTGTCGGTGCTTTGATCGATAACTGGATTCTGTCCAACCGTATTCAAGTCAAAGAGGCGATGGAATTGGACAGTCCCGAAGCAATCTCCGTGATGGTACAGGCCAATCTTGGCGTATCAATCGTGCCAAATCTTGCTGTAAAGCCGCGAGACAACGTTTTGGTCAAACAGCTTAGCCTTGGCGCAGATGCGCCGACGCGGGCCTTGGGCCTGGTTTATCGTAAAGATCAGGTCAAAACCCAAGCCATTGACGCCGTCTTTGCAGCCCTGTCCCAAGTCATCAGGACGCAAGGTGGCGGCGGCAAAACATCATGAGTACTGAGACCTTCGTTTATCTTGTTCTCGGTGCTGTTGCAGGAGGATTTATCAACGGTTTCGCTGGAACCGGAACCGCCCTGTTTGCGCTTGGGTTTTATTTGGTCGTTCTTGATCCAACAACGGCTGTGGCCATAGTGACCCTCATGGCAGTGCTTGCAGGGCTGCAAGGCATATGGGTTGTGCGGCACGCGATCAGGGCGAACCCAAAAGGGCCTTTGCGTTTCATCATACCGGGGTTGATTGGGATCCCTATGGGGCTTGCGCTATTGTCCGTGATGAACACCAGTGCGCTGCGGCTTGGCATTGCGACCTTGCTCATCATCTATGGTGGGTTTTTCAGCTTTCGAAAAACTCTGCCCGCCTTTCCCAACCCAACACCATACTTGGATAACCTAGTTGGATTTATCGGCGGTGTTTTGGGCGGTGCTGCCGGTATCTCAGGCGCAATCCCTGCGATGTGGCTGTCGATGCGATCTTGGCCTAAGGCCGATATCCGCGCGATCATGCAATCATTTAACATCGTCATCCTACTCACGACCGTAGTTCTGCTTTTTTTCAAAGGTGCGTATGATGTCACCGCCGTGACTGCTTTGATGATTGTGCTGCCTTGTGGTTTGATTGCTGCGCAACTCGGCATTTTTGTGTTCCGCAGGCTCAGTGATGATATGTTCCGACGCGTTTTGATTGGCCTTACATTCCTGATGGGCATCGGCGTGTTCATCAGCGAAGTGACATAAGAGAACGGCATGTTGAAATTCTACTATTCTGACGGTTCATCCGCACTTGCTGCGCACATCCTGTTGCATGAAGTAGGTGCCGCACATGAGGCCATTGCCGTGTCTATCGCCAAAGGTGAACATCAGTCCCCAGCCTTTTTGCGATCCAATCCCAAGGGCCGCATTCCTGTGCTTGAAACCCCCGACGGAATTATCACTGAAAACCCTGCCATTTTGGAATTTATCGCGGCGACCGACCCAAGTATGACCTGCTTGCCCAAGGGCGCCTTTGCGCAAGCCCAAGCACGATCACTCTGCGCATATCTGTGTGCCACCGTTCATGTCGCTTTCGCGCATGGCAAACGAGGGGCTCGGTGGGCCGATGCACCAGCTTCGTTAAAGGACATGCAACACGTTGCGCCCAGCAATCTGGCCGCATCTGCACGGTTTTTGGAAAGCCAGCTGACACTGGACCCTTGGGCACTGGGGCAAAACTATAGTTACTGCGACCCCTACTTATACCTTGTGGGACGGTGGTGCGCGATGACCTCAGTTACGTTGGATGATTTTCCAAAGCTCAAAGCCCATAGGGACGCAATGAATATACGACCTGCCACCAAAGTAGCTCTGGCATTGCACGGTCTGATTTAGGGTCACGCCCCCTAAATCACTTCGTCGGTGCGGTCATCAGTTTCGCCGTAGCGCTTTAAAGTGGCAGGTTTTGTACCTTCGTAAACCCGCGCGACATTTTCGGCGATTTTTGCGTTCTCTCGTTCGAATAGACAATCACCGTTCATGTCTGAGGCAACAATGAATGGCCCCATCTTGTTGCATTTCAGCACCCACATGGCTTGGGCAAGGCCAAGCTCTTCGTTCCAATGCACGGCCTCAACGTTTTCCACCCCGCGTCCCAGCAGCGCG
>CAZJAW010000113.1:0-7303 GCA_964544035.1 uncultured Rhodobacterales bacterium | reverse complement strand
GAAAAAAACCTGCATAAGGTGCATTGTCGCCAACTGGGCTGGCCAGCGCATCCGAAAGCCGCGCGATCAGTGGGTCAGCGATGCGACGGTCTTGGGCCGAGAGCACGCCAATTTCCCAGGGGCGCGGCGGATGCCCGATCAGTTGCGGGGTGAAGCTGTGGATGGATAAGAAGGTGATGTCGCGCGATTTAGCCAGCTCTGCGATGGCGTCGTGGTAGGGTTGGTAGAGTTCGGTGATGCGCTGTTTGCGTTCTTGTGCATCTATGTGGCGGTTGCCTGCGATGATCGTGCCGTCATAAAGCTGTGGGATCAATGTGGGGTCATCCGTCCCACGATTTGGGTCAATGACAAGCCGCGAAAAATTTGAGCAGATCACAGGCGCGTTCAGTATTTCGCCGAGTGCAATCGCTGTTTCTTTAGCGCCGATGTCATAGGCGATGTGGCGCGACATTTCGGATTCGGGCAATCCCAGCGAACCACCCGCCACAAAATCAGGCACTATGTTTGTAGCGTGATCACAAGTGATCAGCCAAGGGCTGTGCCGTTCCGAGCCATGGATTGAAAACGGAGAATATGTCATAGAAACGTTACCAATTTTAACGAACTTTTAGCCCAGTTGCCTACAGATGTGAATTGAGCAATAACGGGCGCTGTTAGCGATATCACCAAGAGGGCAGTGGACCATGAAACGCACGCGGAACGTTAAGATTGTGGCCACTTTGGGCCCGGCGTCGGACAATTATGAAATGATCCGGGCACTGCATGACGCAGGCGCAGACGTGTTTCGTTTGAATATGTCTCATGGCAGCCATGATGAGATTGCCAAAAAACATGCCATCATCCGCCAAGTTGAAAAAGACACGGGTTCGGCCATCGCGATTCTGGCGGACCTTCAGGGACCAAAATTGCGTGTCGGTGTCTTTGCTGCCGAAAGCGAAATGCTGGAAGAGGGCGCGTCATTCCGTCTGGATCTTGATACGGCCGACGGAGACGTTAATCGTGTTTGCCTGCCGCATCCCGAGATTTTTGCCGCTTTGGAGCCGGGCAAGTCGTTGCTGGTCAACGATGGCAAGATTCGTTTGAAGGTTGAGGATTGCGGTGCGGATTTTGCCAATTGCGTTGTCGTGGCGGGTGGTGTGATTTCCAACCGCAAGGGTGTGAACGTACCTGATGTGGAACTGCCGCTGGCTGCCTTGTCGGAAAAGGATCGCTCCGATCTGGAATTTACCGCCAATCTGGGTGTCGACTGGATGGCGCTTAGCTTTGTGCAGCGCGCAGCGGACGTCGAAGAGGCGCGTACACTGGTTAAGGGTCGCGCGGCGATCTTGTCCAAGATTGAAAAACCCAATGCAGTCGAACGTTTTGATTCTATCCTAGCTGCAAGTGATGGCATCATGGTTGCGCGTGGCGATCTGGGCGTTGAACTACCGGTGCAGAACGTGCCCCCAATTCAAAAACGTTTGGTGCGCAAATGTCGCCATGCGGCAAAGCCCGTTATCGTGGCCACACAGATGTTGGAAAGCATGATCGAAAGCCCGATGCCGACCCGCGCCGAAGTCAGCGACGTGGCCACTGCCATCTATGAAGGTGCGGACGCCGTGATGCTGAGCGCGGAAAGTGCCGCCGGTAGCTATCCAATTGAGGCTGTGACGACCATGGACCGGGTTGCTTCAGAAGTGGAGAAAGACCCGACTTACACGCAGATTATCGAGTCTAGCCGCAGCGCGAACCGCGGTTCGGTCGCCGATGGGATTGTGGCCGCGGCGCGCGAGATTGCTGAGACGACAAATATCAAAGCGATTTGCTGTTTCACCCAAAGTGGGACTACGGCACTGTTGGTCGCCCGTGAACGCCCGCGCGTGCCAATCATCGCGCTGACCCCACTTGTAGGCACTGCGCGCCGCTTGGCGCTAACTTGGGGGTGCAATTGTGTGATCACCGGTGATGGACCGCTTTAAAGGCGCTGTTGTAAGTGCTGCCAAGGCGGCCTTGGACGGTGGGTTTGCCTCTTCTGAAGATCAGATCGTCGTGACTGCTGGTGTACCTTTCAATGTGACCGGAACAACAAACATCCTGCGCGTGGCGCCTTGCGATGAGCGTTTGATTTTCTCGACCGATCCAGAGTAGCGTTAACCAATTGCAAATTGGGGTGCATGCATGGATCCGGATACTATCCTTGTGATTGGTATGATTATTGCGGTGTTTTCTGTACCGTCCGTTATGTCAGCCTTGGCAGATGGTCGCGCGCCGCGTGCATCTGCCATCACAATTTTGATTGCGGGTAGTTTGATCTTGTATGCGATCCAGATAAAGCCAAGCGGGTATTCTTTGTCGCAAATGCCGGATGTCTTTTTCAGCGTGTTGGCGCGCTACATGCCTTAGGTCATCTTTGACTGAAATTGCGGGTCCGCGTGCAAATTTTGCGTGCTGGTGCGAATTCGGCTTGCCTTTAGCGCCATCCCATCCTATCTCGCGGCTTCGTTCCCGTGCGTCCGGCCAAAGTGGCATGCCGAGTCGCGCGAAAACCGAACTCGAACTATGGAGACGGAAATGCCCAAGATGAAGACCAAGTCGAGCGCCAAAAAGCGCTTTAAGGTGACAGCGACCGGTAAGGTCCTGGCAGGTCAGGCTGGTAAGCGCCACGGCATGATCAAACGCACCCGTAAATTCATTCGTAACGCCCGCGGCGCGACGACCCTGTCGGCCCCCGACGCCAAGATCGTTAAGGGCTTCATGCCCTACGATCGCTGATAGGAGGATAAGTTATGTCCCGCACCAAAGGTGGAACAATCGCTCACGGCCGTCACAAGAAGGTCATCAAAGCTGCCAAAGGTTACTATGGCCGCCGCAAGAGCACCTTTAAAGTTGCCCGTCAGGCCGTCGACAAGGCGAACCAATACGCGACGCGTGACCGCCATAACCGCAAGCGCAACTTCCGCGCATTGTGGATCCAACGGATCAACGCCGCTGTGCGTGCCCACGACGAAGCGCTGACATATAGCCGCTTTATCAATGGTCTTTCGCTGGCTGGTATTGAAGTGGACCGCAAGGTTCTGGCTGATCTAGCGGTTAACGAACCCGCAGCATTTGCTGCCATCGTGGACCAAGCCAAGGCAAAATTGGCCTAAACGCCAGTCCTTGAACGAACAAAAAAGCCCCGCATGGATATCCATGCGGGGCTTTTTGATTATGGATATAGCGCCATAAAGTGACCTAAAATCTTCCCTAATCCACTCCAACCGACCCATTAAAGTCGCTTTGACGAATGTTGGAGTGTCAGTTTTGGCCCGCATCAGTGAATTACATTACTCGAATGCATATGCGGCCAGTTCGGGTGTTAGTGAGTTTCTTGAGGTCGCTCTGGGACCATCAGACGATCCGGCGGATTTTGTCGTCGGATTTTATCAAGATGACGGCACACTTGGCATAGAGGTGACGTTGGATGACCCGCTTGTCACTGTCAGTGTTGATCCCGACAACGGAGAAATCATCTATGTCATTTCTGCAGATAACTTTCCGATCCTTCTGACGGACCCAGACGGCGGCGGTGCGAATAATTACGAAGCCTACGCTTTGACCAACACGGCGACCAATACGGTTATCGATTTCTATGATATTGGCGGGGGCACTCAAAATATCACGGCGGCTTCAGGTGCAGCTGCTGGGGCGACTTCAGAAAACCTGCCGGTTCTAGTTGGTCCAAATTCGACCACCACGACCCTTCAATTTAACCAGCCAAATCCGGACACTCTGGTCCATGAAGAGGAAAGCTCCGGTGACACTGGTGTTGCCTGCTTTGTGGCGGGCACTCTGATTGACACACCCTCTGGGGCGCGTCCCATCGAAACATTGGAAGTAGGCGATTTGGTCTGCACTGAAGACAACGGCGCTTTGCCGTTACGCTGGGTCGGGAAAACAACTGTGATGGGCTATGGTTCCCACGCACCCATCTTGTTCGAGGCAGGTGTGTTTGGCACAACGGAGCCGCTTTGGGTTTCACCACAACACCGCATTTTGGTGCGCGGTTGGCAGGCTGAGCTGTATTATGGGGCGGACGAGATTTTGGTTCCTGCCAAGGCGTTGATCAACGGCACCACGATCCG
This sequence comes from uncultured Rhodobacterales bacterium, assembly GCA_964544035.1. GTDB lineage: Bacteria > Pseudomonadota > Alphaproteobacteria > Rhodobacterales > Rhodobacteraceae > Tateyamaria. The sequence goes on along the minus strand of CAZJAW010000113.1, from coordinate 3,200 downwards.
ACAGGTGAATATTCCGTTTGTAACCTATCTTCACCTCTTGTTTGAGGATCATCAGATCATTCGGAGTCATGGAGTTCTAAGCGAGAGCTTTGATTTGGCGAGCGTGGATGCCGCGCAGTGGGCCAATACTACGGCGCTGGAGTTGAGAGCTTTGTTTCCGATGTTGCAGGCTCGCAAAGGTACTCAAACGGCGCGGCAGGTTCAAACCGTGCACGAAGGCTTGCTGTTGCGAAGTGTAGAAACAGGCTTACCCTCATAGAAAAAGCCCCGCCAGTAATGACGGGGCTTTTGCTGGTGGATAATAGGCGCGGGCAGGCCTGTGCCCGCGCCTGGTCTTACCTGTCGCTTGAAGCGGCAGCCGGATCGGCTGCGCGCGGTGCAAGCGCGAATTGGACCCGACGGTTTTCCGCCTCGCCCGAGATTGTGCCCGACAGGTTAATTGGTCTTTCAGCTCCGAAGCCGCGAGGTTGCAGCGCGGTGATTTCGAAGCCTTCACTCTGAAGTTGGTCGATAATGGATTGCGCGCGGAACCAGCTGAGCCTCATGTTCAGCTCGGCGTTGCCTTGGCGGTCCGAATGGCCTTCTACGATGACTTTGACTTCGTCGCAGGTTTTTACTGCAGTTGCTATGTTGCGCACACGTGGCATGTCAGCATCCACGGGCGCATCGCTGCCAACTGCAAAGCGCACACTGGTGATCTTTACCAGAGTATCAAGGTAGTCGACGCAGCTCGGAATCTTATAGCGGTGTGCCGCGCCCAAGCGCACAGGGTTGGAGGACACACTCGCAACACGTGTTTCGGGTTCGGCAGGTTCTTCTGGAGTAGGAGAGGCCGGCGTCACAGCTGCAACCACTTCTGGTGTGGCCGTCGTGGTTTCTTGCGGTGTCACGTCAGTTGCCAGAATATTGACGTCCTGACGGGATACAACGTCGCCCGTCTCTGCTGCTGTGAAGGTCGGTTCATTCAACTGTGTTGCAATCACCCGCTCCGACTGTACGCGGTTGGATTGTGCGATCAGAAGTGTGGTCGTCACGATCAGCGCGGAGAACAAGAGCAAAAACACCAGACCTCCGATGGCCCAAACCCAAAAAGGCACCGCATTGCCTCTTGGTGGTGTGAATTCAGATTGACGTGGCGCATAACCGCCCGGCGAGTTCATCGTAAGTTTTGCCATTGTTTTGTCCCCCAAGACCAACAATTTGTCCTATTGGATCCGCGTCATGGCTTATTTTGTTGGTATCCCACACATGTGGCAGTTGTGGGGCCATGGCTACCTATCCATTGTGGCGACAGAAACATATCGCGAATCATTACTCAAGAGTCTGAGTGCGAAGTGATTCGTTTTTTTGCCGCTTTCTTCACGTTTTTTGAAAAATTTGAGAAAACGATAAGGATGACGGTGCCGTATTTCCCTCTTTGATTGTATCGGTCGTCTTGAAACCGGTTGAGGCTAGTTGTTGGCGAACAACGCGGCATCCGTGCCGGGACGCGGTGCAAGGTGGAATTGTACACGGCGATTAAGCGCGTTTGCTGTTGGCGTCACGGCTGCATCAATCGGCTTGCGCGCGCCAAAGCCAAGCGGTTCAAGGGCTGAGACATCAAAACCCTCACCGCGCAGGCGGTTGACGACAGCATCAGCGCGAATCCAGCTTAGTTTCATGTTGTCTTGCTCTTGTCCTGTCAGGTCAGAATGGCCTTCGACAGCGACCATCACAGGTTCGCAAGTACTGACAACGGATGCAATGCGGCGCGCGCCTGCCATGTCTTCGGGCAGGGGCTCGGATGATCCGCTCGCAAAGCCGATCCGAACGGTTTTGACAAGGTTTTGCAACTCAGCGACGCAATCTGGCAAAGAGAACGTCTTTTCCAATTCGGCGACCCTCAAGGCGGCCAGGGCGGCCTCTTGCTCTGCTGCGTCAAAGGCAGTTTCCATCACGTCGTCGGCGGGCGCGGTGGCTTTTGCCAATTCCGCTTCGTTGGCAATCCCAGCATTGCCGCGGGAGACTTCTGCGACGGAGTCTGACGTGAGTGTGTCTTCGGGGGCAATGGTAATAGGTTGGACGCGGGCCGTTTGCAGTTTGTCGGTCGGAACTTGGGGCTGATTTGCCGCCTGTCGCTCGGCGTACAATAATGTTGTGGTAATCAAGAGACCGGTGAACAACAAAAACAAAACAATCGCTGCAAATGCTGCCACGAATTTCCAAGAGGAGGAGGCGTTGGTTGTGTGCGGTGCATTAGGCGCAGACAAATTGCGGTCGCCGAAATCAAAATTATTCATGTATCTATCCCCAAAAAACCATACCAAAATACGGCGCGCAGAGCGATCACGGGTCTGATTGATCAAAATTTGCACGCAGGTTGCGCCCGAACGGCCCGAAACACCTAAATGTTGAGTCCCATTAAACATAAAGTAGTATCGGGTTCAATGATAACGACATTGTGTATAGTGTTTTTGTGCTTGCCTTGGAGCTGCGTGACATGAATGGCGCGATTTTTGTGCAACTTCGCTCTTGTCTTGCACCTTGAGGGCCGAAAGATTACTCCGCCACAAAGCCTGAGCGGAGCCGACATGATGGATGATCTCAAAGCGAAATATCTGACCCAAATTGCTGATGCGGGCGATGAGGCCGCGCTGGAGGCTATCCGCCTCGCGGCTGTTGGCAAAAAGGGTGAAGTCGCACTGAAGATGCGCGAGTTGGGCCGTATGACGCCAGAGGAACGCCAAGTGGCAGGCCCTGCGCTGAACGCGTTAAAGGATGAGATCAACAGCGCGCTGGCCGCTAAGAAGTCTGCCCTTGGTGACGCGGCCCTTGATGAACGTTTGCGCGGCGAGTGGTTGGACGTCACCTTGCCAACACGGCACCGGACCCAAGGCACATTGCACCCGATCAGCCAAGTCAGCGAAGAAGTCACTGCCATTTTTGCTGAGATGGGATTTTCCGTGGCCGAAGGGCCGCGCATTGACACGGATTGGTATAACTTTGATGCCTTGAACATTCCTGGCCACCATCCTGCACGCGCCGAGATGGACACCTTTTATATGCACCGCGCTGATGGCGATAATCGCCCACCTCATGTGTTGCGCACGCACACGTCACCTGTGCAGATCCGCAGCATGGAGAAAACCGGCGCACCCACACGCATTATCTGTCCCGGCGGCGTCTATCGCGCTGACTACGACCAGACCCATACGCCGATG
>CAZJAW010000112.1:0-7305 GCA_964544035.1 uncultured Rhodobacterales bacterium | reverse complement strand
TAAAGCCGCCATAACACCAACCCGTATTCACAAAAAGACCATCGATGTCTGTGCGATCCATAATGAACGATCCATCAGGGGACATGTCCATAATGCCACCCCAACTGCGCAACATCCTCGCTTTGCCTATCTGCGGCATCAAGGTCATCGCAGCCTCAGCTACATGTTCCACTAACGGCAAATTGCCGCGCGCGGCGTAGCTGGAATACATGTCCAGATCGCCACCAAAGACCAGCCCGCCTTTGTCTGATTGACTGATATAGAAGTGCCCCATGCCAAAAGTCACGACATGATCCAAACAGGGTTTTAGTCCTTCGGTCACAAAAGCCTGCAGCACATGGCTTTCGATTGGCAAGCGCATGCCCGCCATCGCCGCTACCTGAGAGGACCGGCCCGCAGCCACCATGCCGACCTTCTTGGCCCGGATTGGGCCGCGCGTGGTTTGCACCCCTTTGACAACGCCGCTTTCGACGTCAATGCCCGTGACTTCGCACTGCTGGATCAGATCAACCCCCCGCTCCGAGGCCGAACGCGCGAACCCCCACGCCACCGCATCATGGCGCGCGGTGCCACCACGGCGGTGATGCAGACCACCAAAGATGGGAAAGCGGGTCTGATCAAAATCGATCATTGGCAACAGCTTCCTGACGCCTGCCGGGTCCAGCATTTCCGCATCGTCGCCTTGACCAACCATCATATTTCCGCGACGCACGAAGGCATCACGCTGGCCATCCGAATGGACCAGATTGACGATGCCGCGTTGTGAATGCATGACGTTGTAATTCAGATCCTCTTCCAAACCCTCCCACAGTTTCAGTGAATGGGAATAAAACTCAGAATTACCCGGAAGCATGTAATTGGCACGCACGATCGTCGTGTTGCGCCCAACATTGCCACCGCCAAGATAGCCCTTTTCTAAAACAGCAACTTTGGTCAACCCATGCACTTTGGCCAAATAGTGTGCTGTGGCCAGACCGTGACCGCCTCCGCCGATCAGGACGATGTCGTATTCGTCCTTTGGCTCGGGACTGCGCCAGTGTGGTCCCCAACCTTTGTTTCCGGTCAGCCCTTCGGTCAGAACCTTTAACCCTGAAAAGCGCATGCACACCTCCGCTTCTGTTTGACGTCATACCATCAACATCCCAACGGGTGTAGCAAGGGGGCATAGCCTTGCACGCACTGATTTCAGACATAAATCAGTCTGACACCGACAAAATTGTTGGCAGCAATATGTTCATAGAGTTCACGCATATTTTGCTATTCAACAAGGGTAACTTGCGAGAATATGGATTCTACCACTTAGAGAAACGGAAGCTCACACATGATCAAAAGCTTGCTGCGCGGATTGTTCGTCGCAACCATGCTAACCACCACTGCCCACGCGCAAGACAAAGGGTTTGTCTCGCCCACCATCCTAATCCTAGGAGATAGCCAAATCCCGTTCGGGTCGGGCCCTGTGTTCCTCGAGTTCTTCGAAAACATCGAAAGCCACTGCCCGCCGACACCGGAACAATCCAAGAATCTTGCTGTCTTGGCCGATATGAAAGTGGCAGTGATCGGTGTGCGTTCGACCTCGCTACCGTCTTGGACCTCGACAATGGGGCGCGCCAAAGGAGCGATCTGCGACGTCGACCCAAAATGGCACGTGAATGCTGGCACTTATGGTTTCATCAACACGACTGGCAACAAGTACAAACAAATCGGAAAAGGCGACAACTATCAGTTCTGCGCCAAGGGCAAATCCGCCTTCCAGACGATGTTCCGCCCGGATTATTATGATCCCAAGCTGATTTTGCTGTCCTTCCTTGGCAACTCGGCCAAGACTTGGGCCAATAGCTATGAAGCCGCTCTTGAGGATGTTCAGAAAATGAACGCCCAACTTCCTGAAGGCACGCCTTGTATCTTTATGACGACGGCCCCCAGCTATTCCAAAAAGATCACAGATTTACGCATCAAGGCGCAAGCTAACCTAGAAAGGGCCTTTGTCGAATCCGGCAGCCAGTGCAGCTTTGTCAAAGGGGCAACGCCGGAAACGGTGGCCGCAAATCAAGGCAATCGCCACTATTTCCGCGTAAACAAAGCAGGCAAGGTCAAAGACCCCTACCACCCGAACACCAAGGCGGCCCAGAACTTCTTTATGATCGAGATGGGCAACATCTGTAACGCCGTCTACGATCAGATTGAAGCCGCAATGCCTGCTTTAGGCGAGTAAGGATCGGGCGGAGGGGTTCCCCCGCCCGAAAGCTCACAACCCCTTGGCGCGATAACTGTCAGCGACTTTGCCGATGGCAACCAGATAGGCGGCTGTTCGCAGGTCGTCGACGTCATCCCGTTCGTGCCAGACCGACGCCATGGCCTGATAGGCTGTGCGCATCGTGTCATCGAGGCCTGAACGAACCAATTCCAACTCGCCAGCGCCACGCAGGTATTTCTGCTTAAAGTTCGGGCTCAGTTCCCAACCAACCCCGCTGTCAGAGCTCAAACGCTCCAGCTCATCGATAAGCAATTGGTGGCGGGCCTCTTCTTGGCGGCGCTGCATGCGGCCAAACCGGATGTGGCTAAGGTTCTTTACCCATTCAAAATAGGACACTGTGACGCCGCCCGCGTTGGCATACATGTCCGGAATGATGACCGTGCCTTTGCCGCGCAATATGTCATCGCCACCGGCCGTTACGGGGCCGTTCGCGGCCTCGATGATCAACGGCGCTTTGATCCGTTCAGCGTTGCTTAGGTTGATGACCCCTTCGAGGGCAGCGGGGATCAGAATGTCGCAGTCTTGTTCGAGCACGCTCGCGCCGTCTTCGACATAGGTGCCGTTGGCGTAATTGGCGACACCTCCGTTCTCAGCGATCCATGCGCGTACGGCTTCGACATCCAAGCCATTCGGATCGACAAGCGCGCCATCGCGTTCAATGATACCGGTGATCTTGCAGCCATCTTCTTCGCTTAGGAATTTTGCGGCGTGATAGCCCACATTGCCGAGGCCCTGAATGACAACGCTTTTTCCATCCAATGTGCCCGACAGCCTGGCCTTTTTCATACCTTCTGGGTCGCGAAAGAACTCTTGGAGGGCGTATTGCACACCGCGACCTGTTGCTTCAGTGCGACCCTGAATGCCGCCTGCGTTGGTCGGTTTGCCAGTGACGCAGGCGCTGCCGTTGATATCAGTTGTGTTCATGCGCTTGTATTGGTCGGCAATCCACGCCATCTCACGCTCGCCCGTGCCCATATCCGGGGCGGGTACGTTCTGGCTTGGGTTGATCAAGTCGCGTTTGATAAGCTCATAGGCAAAGCGGCGGGTGATCAGTTCCAATTCGTGCTCATCATATTGGCGCGGGTCAATGCACAAGCCCCCCTTGGAACCACCAAAGGGTGCTTCGACCAAAGCACATTTATAACTCATCAAGGCCGCCAATGCTTCGACCTCATTCTGATTGACGCCCAAGGAATAGCGGATACCACCCTTAACGGGTTCCATATGTTCAGAGTGAACTGAGCGATATCCAGTGAAGGTCTGGATTTGGCCGCGCAGGCGCACACCAAAGCGCACAGTGTAGGTCGCGTTACAGACGCGTATCTTTTCTTCGAGCCCTGGAGATAGGTCCAAAAGCGACACAGCGCGGTTGAACATAATATCAACGCTTTCGCGAAAGCTAGGTTCGTTCGGGGTATTCATTGAGGGAGGGCTCCTGATGACGGGATGTCGACTCTTCTAATGCCACTTTCGCAGGTCGACGACTCGGATCAACCACAAACTGCTTATTTCTTGTGCAAACTTGAAAGAGTGGCACCTTCGCCTGTGAAACAGGAAATTTGTTACGAAACCATAAACAATGGCACCAGACGCCTGAAATTAGCGCCAATTCCTCCTAAAACACCTTTGCTCTTTCCCCATTTCGCCCGATTTCTAACACATTCTGAGATCATCAATACTTGTGGATAAATAGGCAAAAACGCCAGTAAACCATCAATAGTAAGGTGTATCATGTTTATGAACACAAGTTTAAAATCGATGACAAAAAGCGCTCTTCGAAACAGCACGTCTCGCCTCGTAAATGACGAAGAAGGCTCGATGACGATGTTCGGCGTTTCGATGCTTCTCATGATGTTGCTGGTGGGTGGTATCGGCGTTGACCTCATGCGCAACGAAATGGATCGCACAAAGCTGCAAGCAACAATCGATCGCGCCGTTTTGGCAGCTGCGGATTTGGACCAGTCTCTTGATCCGACGGCCGTTGTGAACGACTATTTCGACAAGGCTGGCATGTCCAACTACTTGACCTCAGTCACCGTTGACGATGGCCTTAACTATCGCACTGTAACGGCAGTCGCCGAAACGACTACTGCGACGCAATTTATGCGCTTAGTGGGCGTCGAAGAGCTGACAGCACCCGCATCTGGCCAAGCCGAAGAACGCATTTCCAACGTAGAAATTTCCGTTGTTCTAGATATTTCCGGCTCGATGGGTCGGAACAACAAAATGGAAAACCTGCAAGATGCGGCCAAGTCCTTTGTGGACTCTGTGATTCAAGACGAAACTGAAGACCTGATCTCAGTCTCGCTGATCCCTTACACCGCGCAAGTGAATGCTGGCTTTGAAATCTTTGATGAGTTGTCCGTAGATCACGTGCACGACTTCTCATATTGCGTCGACTTCGAAATCGATGACTTTGACATGACTGCACTGGATTTCGGGAAATCCTACGAACAGATGCAGCACTTTGAAGCAAGCTCTGCCTTCTCCAACCCGATCTCCAACCCCGGTTGCCCACAGCAGAGTTATGAAGAAATCCTTCCCTTTAGCCAAAGCAAAAGCGGTCTGAAGGCACGCATTGATGAGTACCGCGCAAGGGCGAACACATCGATCCACTTGGGAATGAAGTGGGGCGTGGCTATGCTTGACCCAAGTTTCCGCCCAATCACGCAGGCTCTGGCGCTGGACAACAGCATCGACTCTACCTTTGGCTCCCGTCCGGCCGGATATACCGACCCCGAGACGTTGAAAACCATCATCCTGATGACGGACGGCGAAAACGTCGACACGGTGCGCATCCAGCCTTGGTATTATGCCCGAGAAAGCCACTACGTGCACTGGTCGCGTTTTCCGCTGTACTGGTATTACAACAACTTCGTTCGTCGCAACTCGCACAACTGGTATTATACCAAGTACACGTCTGGTCAGGCCGACACTATGTTGGGTAACATCTGTACCGCAGCCAAAGCCAAAGGCATCGTCGTCTGGTCCGTCGGCTTTGAGGTGACAAACAGATCTGCCGACATCATGGAAGACTGCGCATCTTCGCCCAGCCACTTCTTCCGAGTTGAAGGCGTAGAAATCAGCGAAGCTTTTGAAGCAATCGCCACACAAATTAACCAGTTGAGGCTCACACAATGATACGTAGTGTAACTCGTTTTCTGCGGCGGTTCCGCCGCGAAGAGGACGGCCAGATGGTGATCGAATTCGCCCTTGCTGTACCGCTAATCTTCACACTGTTCATGACTTCGGTCGAGATGGGTATTTATTCTCTGCGCCAGAACTTTCTGGACCGGGGTCTGGATATGGCAGTGCGTAACGTCCGCCTGACGACTGGCGCCAACTTTACGCACGACGACATCAAACAGATGGTGTGCGATTTTTCCGGCTTCCTTCCGGACTGCGACATCGCACTCAAGCTTGAGATGAACCCGATCAATCCGCGTGCGTTCTCGGGCTTTGCTGGGTCTGCAGATTGTAATGACGTGTCATTGCCCGTCACACCCTCACGTTCTTTCGTGGCTGGCGGCGAACACCAACTGATGTTGCTGCGCGCATGTTACACATTTCGACCCGTCTTCCCATCCACGGGGCTTGGCTTCGCGCTTACCAAAGACGGCTCTGGCCGTGCAAGAATGGTATCGCTGTCAGGGTTTGTACAGGAGCCAGGATAATGAAAAGACTGAACTCTTTCCTACGGAACTTCCGCAAAGACGATCAGGGCAGCATCGCTGTAGAAACGATCTTGATCATTCCCATGCTGTTCTGGGCTTATCTGTCGATGTTCGCAATCTTTGACGCGTATCGCCAACACGCGATCAACACAAAGGCGGCCTATACCATCGCAGATGTTGTCTCTCGCGAAACGAACCCAATCGATACGGCTTATTTAGCGGGCACACGCGAGATGCTGGCCTATCTAACGGCCAATGACTCAGTAGATGTTGGGCTGCGCGTCACCAGCGTCAGATACAATGCGAACGATGACATATATCAGCTTGATTGGTCTGAATCTGACGGTGGGGAACCACCTCTCAGCAACAACCAAGTGAAGGCGCTTGATGACAGTCTGCCGATCTTGCCGCACAACGAACGTGTTGTGGTTGTCGAAACTTTTGTGGACTACGACCCACCGTTCAACACTGGCCTGCAAGAGCGCGAGATCCACAACTTTGTGTTTACGCGCCCCCGTTACGCACCACGGGTCTGTTTCGAAAGCTGCAACTAATTGGTTTTGCTGACGCACGATCTCGTGCGTCACAAACCCTAGATGTCTTCGCGTTCGGCCAACAGGCTTGCGATGACCTCGGCCATAAACTTCGCCTCATGGGCTGGCGTCATGCCACCCACACCGACGCGAGACCCAAGTGACCACCAAAGCCCCGGGCGCCACGCGCGGGGCTTTGTGATGTTCAATCGCATCAAAAAGCCGTTCGACGGTTTAAAGGCAAACATTCCGCGATCAAGTGCTTCGACTTCGTCCATCCGTGCCAACACAGCACCAGTCGTATCGCGCAATTCTTGCCGCGTCAGTTCAAGCGTTACAGACGTTGCGCGGCGCATCTGTTCTGCGATCCAAATCGACCCCGCCCCCAAAACCAGCAAAAAGATTTGCCAGCCGAATGTTGGGGGGCGGGCAAATGCCACGTAGATCACCAACAGCGACAAAATCCATAGCGAACCAATGCCAAGGAAGCGCCGCCCCGGCGATGCCGTGATGGTAGCAAGGACTTGGTCGGTATCAGAAGCGTTGTTTTGCATGGCCTTGCATCTAGCTTGCCCTCTGCCCGCTCACAAGCCCTGTCGCCCTGCCTCACTGACGAGCAATCGCTTTAAATAGGTTATGCCCGCCCAAAACCCCAGACTTTAAGAAGTACAAATGGTCGACGTTTCTGCAAAGTAAGTTCAGCGGCGCACAATGACTTCGGCGCCTACTTCTTCAGGTTCATCATCAGTCATTTCTGCTGGAGAACCCGGTGCTGTGACATCCAGACCTGTCGCCTCTTCGAGACGTTTGATGATATTGGGTGACAGTTCGCGCGGGCCGAAAC
>CAZJAW010000111.1:0-7314 GCA_964544035.1 uncultured Rhodobacterales bacterium | reverse complement strand
ATGCAGCCTTTTACGCTGAACTGCCTTCGCGATTGACGTTCTTTCCACAATACTATCGGTTTTTGCTGTCCATCGGCCTTGATCTCGAGGACCTTGGATTGCCCGGTGGTCGGATGGAGGCGTTGTGCGCTGCGGTGGCCAAACAAGACCTGCCCGAGGCCGAGCTGAGCGATTTACAACGTGCTGAGGCGCAACGTTTACTTGCGCGGCGTAGTATTAAGGCGCAGCGTGATGAAGGCTTGGATGATCGCTTGCGCGCCTTCATCAATCGACCCGCCACTTTTGCTCTGCCCAACAAAAAAGCCGCCTACGAGCTGACGCATATCGTGTTTTACCTTTCAGAATACGGGCGGCGTGATCCGCAACTGGACCCAGAGGCGCTGATCAGTTTGGAATATGCAGGCATTCTTGCCCATCTCGACCGCAATCTTGATCTGCTGGCCGAAATCTGCGTGGCGCTGCGTCAGGCGGGCCAGACACCTACACCCATTTGGGAAGACGCAGTGCGTCGCGGTTTGCGCACGTTCTGCGTATCAGAAAAACATGACGCCACATTGTCAGACGCATATCACGAATACCTCGTGTCCACATGGGCGGTGACTGCAATGGGTCATCATGACAGGGGCGAGGCTGTGCCTATTGGCCGCTGTACCTTTACACGAGACGCAAATGAAGAGAGCGCCTTGCGCCCGCTTTCGGCTGCTTTGATGTCATTTGCGCATTCGCGCAGCGACGATTGGGGGGTGATGCAAAACGGTCTGTACGCGATGCTGGATGACGAGGCGGTATCATTGTTGTATGAAACCGCCGCAACCTCTTCGCATTTTGCGTCGTTTTTTCAGACGTTTGCACGTGCCAACGCGCTATGAGCGCAGGTACGTCAGGATTGTCGTTTTGCCCAAAAGGTATGTATGCGACAACGACATTACCTGTGGCACCGTCTGCTGTTCCCTAGACCCTGCAGTGTCCGACGTGTCCGTCACGCGGCCTCCGTCGTTCTATCCCCGAAAAATATGGAATGATAAAAAAGTGTGGGGAAACCAAATATTTACCGACGATGAGTCACATTACATCGAAAATGAAGTGCCGCACCCGCATGAGCTGGTGGCGTTTGGATTTTCGATGACAAACCGTGCGCCGATCAGTTCTTCGGAAAAATCGATCACCGCATTGGACAAGAAAGGCAAGCTAACAGAGTCGACAACGACTTTTTGACCTGACCCTTCCAAAACCAAATCATCGTCTTTGGGAACATCCAACGCGATCTCATACTGAAATCCAGAACATCCACCACCTTCAACCGCCACCCGCAATGCCTGACCTTGGTCGGCGGCCTTAATCTCGGCGAGGCGTTCAAACGCGCGGGGTGTGACGGTGGGGGGCAATTGCATTTGCAGGTCTCCGAAATGGCGCGTTTTAACTTGCGCGTAACTCACATATATGGACGCCATGAACTGGCGACAAGGATAAGGTAGATGTCCGCGCGCTTTGCAAGCGATCCAAACCGCGCCCGTGGACGGCGTTGGCCCGAAGATGAATCCCCCTTTCGCTCGTGCTTTCAGCGCGACCGCGACCGGATTATCCATGCCTCGGCCTTTCGTCGCCTCAAGCACAAGACCCAAGTGTTTGTGGAACACGAGGGGGACTATTTCCGCACGCGTCTGACCCATTCCATCGAAGTGGCGCAGGTGGCGCGCACTATTGCAGGGGCCTTAGGCCTGAACGGAGAGCTGACGGAAGCCGTTGCTCTGGCCCATGACCTTGGCCACCCGCCATTTGGTCATACCGGAGAAGACGCATTGCAGGCGCTAATGGCACCTTATGGTGGCTTTGATCACAACGCGCAGGCGGTCAAGATTGTAACGGCGCTTGAATGTCACTACGCGACCTTTGATGGGTTGAACTTAACCTGGGAAACCCTTGAAGGAATTGCAAAACATAACGGACCAGTGGTCGGGAATTTACCCTTTGCGCTGGCCGAATATGACGCCGTGCATGATCTGGAGCTGTCCACCCACGCCAGCGCCGAAGCGCAAGTTGCGGCCCTGTCCGATGACATTGCTTATAACAACCACGACCTGCACGATGGTCTGCGCGCGGGCTTGCTGGACGAGGCCGAGGTTGCGTCCTTGCCCATCGCAAATGCGGCCTACGCCAAAGTTGATGCGCAGCACCCCGGCCTTGACCCCATGCGTCGCCGTCACGAGGCATTGCGTCATGTCTTTGGTGCGATGGTGGCCGATGTGATCGAAACCTCGCGGCTCCATTTGGCCGAAAGTGGTGCGCAATCGGTCGAAGATATTCGCCACCTTGGCCGCGCGGTCATCCGTTTTTCGGAACCGGTTTGGGCTGATCTGCAAGTGATCCGCAAGTATCTGTTCACCAACATGTACCGCGCCCCATCTGTGATGAAAAAACGTGAAGAAGTGACAAAAGTGGTCGAAGATCTGTTTCCCGCGCTACTCGCCCGGCCGGACTTGTTGCCTGATGGTTGGCAGGGCGCAGTTGCAGCAGCCAAGGGCGATCAAACAACGCTGGCGCGTCTGACGACAGATTATATCGCAGGCATGACAGATCGCTTTGCCATTCAGGAACACGAACGCCTGTTTCGCGCACACTGATTGACGCGACCCACCGTCGTGATACACCGCCCAAAACCCAATAAAAGTTGAACGAAGCCGCCATGAACCTCTTTGCTGATATCCGTGCTCTTGTGACGTCCAATCTGGATGCGATGGTTAAGGCCGGGCAACTGCCCGCTGGCCTTGCCTATGACAATGTGACGGTTGAGCCGCCGCGCGATGCGGCCCATGGCGACATGGCCACCAATGCGGCGATGGTGTTGGCCAAACCTGCAGGCCTGAAACCACGCGACATTGCGGATGCTTTGGCGGCGCGCCTTACGGATGATCCACGCGTGACCAGTGCTGATGTGGCTGGCCCCGGTTTCTTGAACCTGCGGCTGTCACCCAGCCTGTGGCACGATGTTGTCGCGGCTGTGCTTGCCGCTGGCACGGGCTTTGGCCGTTCGGGGCTTGGGCAGGGTAAAAAGGTCAATGTGGAATACGTGTCCGCCAACCCAACGGGGCCACTGCATGTGGGTCACACGCGGGGCGCTGTCTTTGGCGACGCCCTTGCGTCCTTGCTGGATTTTGCAGGCTTTGATGTCACACGTGAATACTACATCAATGACGGCGGCGCGCAGGTCGATGTGCTCGCGCGGTCCGTCTATTTGCGCTATCTTGAGGCGCACGGCCAAGACGTCGCTTTTCCAGAAGGCACATACCCCGGCGACTATCTGGTTGCGGTGGGTGAGGCGTTAAAAGCCAAAGTCGGCGATGCCTTTGTCGACAAGGGTGAACAGTTCTGGTTGCAAGAAGTACGCGAGTTTTCGACCGATGCGATGATGGAACTCATCCGCACTGATCTTGCAGCGCTTGGCGTCAAAATGGATCATTTCTATTCCGAAAAGTCGCTGTATGGCACGGGGCAGATTGAGGCCGCGATCGAAGATCTAAAATCCAAAGGTCTGATCTATGAAGGCACCCTAGAACCCCCCAAAGGCAAAGTGCCCGAGGATTGGGAACCGCGCGTGCAAACCCTGTTCAAATCCACCGAACACGGCGACGATGTGGATCGCCCCGTGATGAAGTCGGATGGTGGTTGGACTTATTTTGCCCCCGACATTGCGTACCATTTTGACAAAGTGCAGCGCGGCTATGATGCGTTGATCGATGTCTTTGGCGCGGATCACGGTGGCTATGTCAAACGGATGAAGGCGGCTGTGTCCGCGTTGTCGGGTGGATCTGTGCCGCTTGATATCAAGCTGTGCCAATTGGTGAAGCTGTATAAAAACGGCGAGCCCTTCAAAATGTCCAAGCGGGCAGGGACGTTTGTCACCCTGCGCGATGTTGTGGATCAGGTGGGCGCAGATGCGACACGGTTCCACATGCTGACCCGCAAGAATGACGCCATGCTGGATTTTGATTTCGACAAAGTTCTGGAACAAAGTCGCGAAAACCCTGTTTTCTATGTGCAGTATGCGCATGCACGGGTGGCATCAGTGTTGCGCAAAGCGACCGAGGCGGGCGTGGCGGTGGATGACGCAACACTCAAGGCAGCTGACTTGAGCAAGCTTGACCATGAAGCGGAACTTGCACTAGCAGGCAAGCTTGCGGAATGGCCGCGTTTGGTAGAAACAGCCGCGCGCAGCAATGAGCCTCATCGGGTCGCGTTTTACCTGGGTGAGCTGGCCGCAGCCCTGCATGGACTTTGGAATCGCGGTAATGATGTGCCTGAATTGCGCTTTGTGCAGGATGATGCCGGGACCACACAGGCAAAAATTGCCCTTGCACGCGCCTGCGGCGTTGTAATTGCAGCCGGTCTTGGTATTCTTGGCGTAGAACCAGCCGAAGAGCTGCGTTAAGCCCCGCCAAAAAGGGGCACCACAGGCACTTTTCCAAAGCATCCGGACCGCCGGGTGCAACCACAATCAGATGATCTGCGCTGGCATGTATCGGCGTGGGCAATGAGGTAAAGATGGCAGATATGAACTATACCCATGATATGGGTCACGTGGGCTATTCCGCCCCTGAAACCACATCAGTTGCGTCTTCCAACCCATTGAAGAAAATCACCAATATCGCCGGGGCGTTGACGTCCTTGGCGTTGATTGGCGGTGTGGCCGTTTGGGGGTATCAGCTGGTCAAGCGCGATGTGTCCGGCATTCCGGTTGTACGCGCGACAGCCGGTGAAATGCGCGTCCGTCCAGAAGATCCCGGCGGGCAATTGGCACAGAACACAGGTCTTGCCGTGAATGCTGTTGCTGCCGCTGGCGAAGCCGAAGGACCAGTGGACCGCGTTGTGCTTGCGCCCAAACCTGTTGAATTGACAGCCGAAGACCAACCCATAGTCCCTGAAACGGTGGCACCCGTGCAACAGCCCGCACCTTTGGAGGTCGCGGCCTCATTGGAAGAGGCGCCTGTTGAGCCAATTAAGGTCGCTGCTGAAGCCGACGTTGACGACATTGTACGTCAGTTGCTTGAAGGATCGGAAAAAATTGAAGCCGAAGAGGTGGAAAGTGCTCCGGTTCTGGCCAGTGTGGCTGCATCAAGCGTCGCTGAAAAGCCTGTGGTGCAAGGGCCCGGCCCAAAACGATCAGCACGTCCGCAGCTGCGTCCGCGCGTTGCTCAGGTGACGCCATCGGATGTCGTGCCGGTTTCGGCTTCGGCAACAGACACTCCTGTTGCTGCGACGCCGACTTTCAAGGAGCTTGACGCAGCATCCATTCCGGCAGGCACGCGCCTTGTGCAGCTAGGCGCTTTTGACAGCCCCGAAGTCGCTCGTGGGGAGTGGGAAAAAATGCAGCACCGCTTTGGGGATTACCTCAACGGCAAGGACCGCATCGTACAAACGGCTGAAAGTGGCGGACGGACGTTTTATCGTTTGCGTGCACATGGCTTTGCGGACCTAAGCGATGCGCGCCGTTTCTGTTCTGCATTGGTTGCCGAAGGGGCGGACTGCATACCGGTCGTGACACGATGAGCTTTGGCGCAACCATTCTCGACGCCGATGGCTTGCGCCTAAGTAAAGATGAGATTGCCTTTTTCCGTGACGCTGATCCGTTCGGCTTTATTCTGTTTGCCCGCAACATTGATGAACCTGATCAGGTCTATGCCCTTTGCAGCGATTTTCGCGACGCTGTGGGGCGTGATGCACCGATTACGATCGATCAAGAAGGTGGGCGTGTACAACGCTTGCGGGCCCCCACATGGACCGATTGGCGCCCTCCACTTGATTTCATTCAAGCGGCCGGAGACAACGCAGAACGCGCAATGTACTTGCGTTACAGACATATAGCTCATGAGCTAAAGGCGCTCACGATCGACAGCAACTGCGCCCCAATGGTTGATTTGATCGTGGACGAGACACACGATTTCCTGCGCAACCGCTGCTATGGTACGTCGCCTGCTGACGTGGCCGCTTTGGGCCGCGCGGCGGCGAATGGAATGTTGGATGGCGGTGTGTTGCCTGTGCTCAAACACGTTCCCGGCCATGGCCGTACCGATCTGGACAGTCACTTTGACTTGCCGCGTGTGCACACCCAATTGGACGAACTGCGCGAGACGGATTTTGCCCCGTTCCGTGACCTAAATGACCTGCCGATGGCGATGACCGCCCACGTGGTGTACGAAGACGTAGACGATGCACCTGCGACTTTGTCGCGTGAAATGATGGGGCTGGTGCGCAGTGATATCGGCTTTGATGGGCTGATTATGACGGACGATATCGGCATGAAAGCGCTGAGCGGCACAGTCCCACAAAACGCGCGCGGCGCTTTAGAGGCTGGATGCGATGTCATCCTGCATTGCAACGCGCCGTTGGCCGACCGGATTGCCTGTGCAAATGCGGCAGGCCAGATGAGTGACGCCGCCCAAACCCGTGCCGAGGCGGCCCTGAATGCCCGCCGCACGCCTGACGACATTGACATTGCCGACCTGAACGCCGAACTTGAGGCGCTTTTGGCCTAGGTCAATGAATCGGGCGGGTGCATGGCTGAAGACACATTCGAAGAAGACAAGATTTCCGTCGCCGAACGCGTTGCCGCTGAGGCGCTGATTGTCGACGTCGACGGCTTTGAAGGGCCGCTGGACTTGCTTCTGACGCTGTCGCGCACGCAAAAAGTCGACTTGCGCAAAATTTCGGTGCTGCAATTGGCGCATCAATATCTGGCTTTTGTAGAAAAGGCCAAGGCGCTGCGGCTGGAACTGGCGGCTGATTATTTGGTCATGGCGGCGTGGCTCGCTTTTTTGAAGTCTCGCTTGCTGCTCCCCCCTGATCCAGAAGAAGAAGGGCCGACCGGCGAAGAACTGGCCGCGCACCTTGCGTTTCAACTCGAACGTTTGCAGGCGATGCGCGATGCGGCTGCTCGGCTTATGGCGCGTGATCAGTTGGGGCGCGATTTCTTTGCGCGCGGGCAGTCTGAAATGGTGACGCGCGTGCGCAAGGTGACCTATTCCGCGACGCTGCTGGACTTGATGCAAGGGTACGCGCGCATCCGCACCAAAGAAGAATTTCGCCCCTTTGTGATGGACCGCGATGCGGTGTTCACGATGGAACAGGCGCTCGATCGTATGCGCGGCTTGATTGGCTTTGCCGGTGACTGGACTGACATCTTGTCTTATTTGCCCGAGGGGTGGGAACTTGACCCCGTCAAGCGCCGTTCGGCCACTGCGGCAACCTTTGCGGCCTCGCTTGAATTGGTTAAAGAAGGTCACCTTGAAATCCGCCAATCCGACAGTTTCGCGCCAATCC
>CAZJAW010000110.1:0-7338 GCA_964544035.1 uncultured Rhodobacterales bacterium | reverse complement strand
CTGTCGGTACGCCCGGCACGCCTGCGTTGATGGGCGAAGTACATGCACGCTGGGGCAATCAACCGTGGGAAGGGCTGTTTGATGCGGCGATTGATTTGGCCTCGGACGGTTTTGAAGTCTCGCCCCGTTTGGCAGGTCTGATCGAACGCGATGCAGAACGGTTGGCAGCGCACCCTACAACAGCGCGTTATTTTTTGCCCGGTGGTACGCCTTTGCAAGTCGGGGCGACGTTGAAGAACCCGGATTATGCAAAGACCTTGCGCAGCATGGCCGTAGGTGGGGCTAAAACGTTTTACACAGGCCAAATCGCCAAAGACATTGCAGCAACTGTACAGGACTTTTCATCCAACCCTGGTTTGTTGTCTGAAATCGATCTGGCGACCTATCAGATCAAAGAGCGCGCGCCAGTTTGTGTGTCTTACCGTGCGCATGACGTTTGCGGCATGGGGCCGCCATCGTCTGGGGCGCTGACTGTTGGACAAATACTAGGGATGCTTGAGGGGGTCGATCTTGCCGCCCTTGGTGCCGAAAATCCAGAAAGTTGGCGCTTGATTGGGGATGCCTCGCGCCTCGCTTTTGCGGATCGCGGGCGTTTTATGGCGGATAGTGATTTTGTGCCGATGCCGACGGCAGGGCTGGTTGATCCTGCGTACCTTGCCTCTCGGGCTGAACTATTGGCAGGCGATGCGGCGTTGGATGAAGTTGCACCCGGCACGCCTGCTTTTGATCACAGCCTAAACTTTGCGGATGATCAAAGCATTGAGCTGCCATCAACCTCGCATATCTCGATCGTGGATAGCTATGGCAATGTTGCGTCTATGACGACGACCATCGAAAACGCCTTTGGCTCGCGATTGATGGTACATGGATTCTTGTTGAACAATGAACTCACGGATTTTAGCTTTCGCACACATGTGGATGGTGCGCCCATTGCCAACGCTATTGCGCCGGGCAAACGTCCACGTTCGTCCATGGCGCCGACAATTGTGATGAAAGATGGTGCACCTGTGCTGGCGATTGGTAGCCCCGGCGGCAGCAGGATTATTGGGTACGTCGCAAAATCTATCATCGCCTATCTGGATTGGGGTATGGATGTGCAACAGGCCGTTGACTTGGCCCATGGCGTCAACCGATTTGGTACATTTGACCTTGAAGAAGGCACAACAGCCGCCGATCTTGCCCCTGCTTTGGAGGCAATGGGATATGAAGTTAGCGTGCGCGGTTTGAATTCCGGCCTGCACGCCATTGCTATCGGCGACGGTTTACAAGGTGGTGCGGACCCGCGCCGCGAAGGGATTGCGCTGGGGGATTAAACCCTGGCCTTTTAAAAGGAGACGCGCATGGCACAAGCCATTGATTTGCCCCGTAACGAAGACGGAATTGCAACAGCCCTTGGAGTGCTGAAGCAGCAGTTCGGTGATCGCTTCCACACCGGTCAAGCGATGCGCGACCAACATGCGCACACGACGACTTTCATCAAAGGACAAGCGCCTGACGCCGTGGTGTTTCCGGCCTCAACCAGCGAGGTTTCAGACATCATCAAGGTTTGCGCGACGCACCACGTGCCAGTCATTCCCTTTGGCACTGGTACCTCGCTTGAAGGGCATGTGAATGCCCCTGCCGGTGGGGTTTCGATTGATATGAGCGCGATGGACAAAATCTTGGCCGTGCATGCTGAGGATTTGGATTGTGTTGTGCAGCCCGGTGTAACGCGCGAGCAACTCAACACCTATTTACGAGATCGCGGATTGTTCTTTCCCATTGATCCGGGCGCGAATGCGTCGTTGGGCGGCATGGCATCGACGCGCGCATCGGGCACCAATGCGGTGCGCTATGGGACAATGAAAGACAATGTTCTGGCATTGGAGGCCGTCATGGCAGACGGGCGTGTGATCCGGACTGCACAACGCGCCAAGAAGACTTCGGCGGGCTATGATCTGACGCGGCTTTTGGTGGGGTCGGAAGGTACGCTTGGTGTGATCACAGAAGTGACGTTGAAGTTGCAAGGCATCCCCGAAGCTATCCGCGCTGCACGCATGTCGTTTCCGTCGATTGATGCGGCTTGTCAGGCCGTGATGACGACGATCCAATACGGCATTCCGGTTGCGCGTATCGAATTAATGGATGAGCTGAATGTGCGTGCAGCCAATGCCTATGCGGGACTGGAGTTGCCGGAAACACCGTTGTTATTGTTGGAATTCCACGGATCAAACAATGCAGTGGTCGAACAGGCCGAGATGTTTGGATCGATCGCAGAGGATGTCGGCGGTTTTGATTTTGCCACAACCGGTACTGTCGAAGAACGCAACAAGCTGTGGAAAGCACGCCATGATTTGTATTGGGCGACATTGCAATTGCGCCCCGGCGCGCAAGGGATATCCACGGATGTCTGCGTGCCTATTTCTCGGCTTGCTGAAGCGGTCTCAGGCGCGCAGGCAAAAGCAAAGGAGTTGGGCCTGCTGGCCCCGATTGTGGGGCACGTGGGGGATGGGAATTTCCATTCGCTTGTGCTGATCGATGTCGAGGATGCGGATGAAGTGGCGCGTGCTGAGGCGTTTACTGGGTTCCTTGCGGATGAGGCGATCCGCATGGAAGGCACTTGCACGGGCGAGCATGGCATCGGGCAAGGCAAGATGCCTTATCTGGTCAAGGAGTTGGGCGCCGCGGTTGAGTTCATGGGCGCGATCAAGGGGGCCTTTGATCCGCACAACATCATGAACCCAGGCAAGATTTTCCGCCCCTGATCCAAAGGCCGCTTACGCGACGCGGTTTTATTTGCGCTCGCCGCGCGGGCTCAAAAGGGGCGTTGCCCCCTTTGAAATCCCCACAGATATTTTTGACTGCGTGAATGCGTCGTTTTTGGGCCTCGAGCGGTCGGCAGGCTTGCGCGCGCGGTGTTCCTGTTTTCTAGAAAGGAGACAAAGAACTTTTAACGGAGTCGGGTCGTGAAAACGCAAGTCAAAGCACTGGTTGTGGGCGGCGGTGCCGTGGGTACGTCGATTGCCTATCATTTGGCACGCGCGGGCTGGGATGATGTGATGCTGCTTGAACGGGATGAGTTGACCTCTGGTTCGACGTGGCATGCGGCGGGGTTGCTGCCCTATTTCAACATGTCTTTTGCGACCACTCACATCCATGATTATTCCATCAAATTTTATAAAACGCTGGAAGAAGAAACCGGGTTAAATGCGGGTTTCGCCGTCGTTGGCAATTTGCGCATGGCGCAGACGGATGAGCGTATGGACGAGTATATGCTTTACGCCTCAACCGCTGAGACCTGTGGCGTGCCTTATGAATTTCTGACACCTGCGCAGATTAAGGAAAAGTGGCCGCTGATCCGTACGGAGGATTTGAAGGGGGCCCTGTATCATCAGACTGACGGCTACATTAACCCCGCCGACGTCACCATGGCGATGGCTAAGGGCGCGCGCCAGCGGGGCGTCATGATTGAGCGCAAATGGCAGGCTGATGCGTTTCACTGGAACGGTCAGGCTTGGGAAGTTACGGCCACCAAGATGGTCGAAAAAGGGGGTAATCTGGTGCCCTCGGACGAGCAGGTTGTCATTACGGCTGAACATGTTGTCACGGCCAGCGGAAACCATGCGCAACGCACAGCCCAGATGCTGGGGATCAAGATGCCTGCGATCCCTGTTGAGCACCAGTTTATCGTTATGGAACAAGACCCTGCGTTGATGGAATTCCGCAAGGATCATGGCGAGCACCCCGTGATCCGTGATGCGGATGCGCAATCTTACGTCCGCGAGGAACGCGGCGGTTGGATTTTGGGTGTCTATGAAAAAGGCGCGCCTGCGCGGTTTGAATACGGGGTGCCAGACAGTTTCCGAGCGGATTTGTTCCAGTTGGATCTAGAGCGGATCGAAGAACAATATATGGCGATGATCCATCGTGTGCCGTCGTGTGAAGAAAGTGGTTTGAAGGACGATTTCAACGGGCCAATTTGTTACACGCCGGATGGGAACCCGCTTGTCGGGCCAGCGCCGGGGTTGCGTAACATGTGGCTGGCCGAGGGCTTTTCGTTTGGAATCACAGCCGCTGGTGGCACCGGGTATTATTTGGCGCAGATGATGGTTGAGGGCGAGGCAGAGATCGACATGGCCTCGCTTGATCCCAAACGCTATGGCGATTGGATGACGACCGAGTTTGCCGCGCGCAAGAATGAGGAATGTTACGACCACGTCTACATTTTGCACCACCCAGATGAAGAACGTCCGGCCTGTCGACCTTTGCGGACTTCGCCCGCCTATGATCGCCAAGCCGCGAAGGGTGCGCAGTTTGGGTTTGTGAATGGATGGGAACGGCCCAACTATTATGGGCCGATTGATGCGCCTGACACATTTGACCATGATGCGCGGTCTTTCAGGCGTGGAGCGTGGTGGCAACATGCAGTGGATGAAGCCCGAGCGATCCGTGAAGGGGTTGGCCTGATCGATGCGACAGCCTTTACCAAGCACCGCATTTCCGGGCCCGGAGCGACAGCCTTTCTGGACTGGTTCACCACCAATAAACTGCCGTCAGTGGGCCGGATCAATCTGACTTACGCGCTGACGGCGGCGGGAACGACGCGTACGGAATATACCATCGTGCGGCTGGCTGAGAATGATTATTATCTTGTGTCCGCAGGGGCTTGGACGGCCTATGATCAGGATTTCCTTTATAAAGCCATTGAGGACAAAGAGCCGGCATTTGGGCGTATCAACGCAAGCGAAGAGACCACGCAATGGGGTGTTTTTGCCATTGCCGGGCCAAAGTCGCGCGATGTTTTGGGCACCTTGATCAAGGATGCGGACCCGGCATCAGCTTTGTCGAACAAGCGCTTTCCGTGGTTGACGATGCGCAACATCGAATTGGGCATGTGCCCTGTGCGTGCGATTCGTGTGGCCTATACAGGAGAGCTGGGATGGGAGTTGCATCACCCGATCGAGATGCAAAATTACCTTTGGGATCAGCTGGTTGCTGCGGGTGAGCCGCATGGCATGAAATTGGTGGGCGCGCGGGCACAGAACTGGTTGCGCCAAGAGAAGAGCTATCGCGCGTTCGGGACTGAACTGGGGCGCGATGCGACGCCTTTGGAGGCTGATTTGCCGCGCTTTGTGGATTTGTCGAAAGATTTTCACGGCAAGGCGGCGATGGAGGCAATTGGAATGCGTTCAAAATGTGTGACGCTTTTGATTGACGGTCCTCAGGATGCTGATCCATGGGGGCGCGAGGCGCTCTATCATGGAGATCGTCGCGTAGGCCGATTGACGTCGGGCGGCTATTCGGTCGCTTTCGGCAAGTCCATTGGGATGGGCTATGTGAGCCCGGACGTGGCGGTGCCGGGAACCAAGGTACAGGTCAAGATGTTTGATCAATTGTGGGACGCCGAGATTGTTGTGGACAGCCCTTATGATCCCAAGAATGAGGCCATCCGAAAGGATGGGTGAGCGTGTCGGTGGGCGATTCTGTTTGCTACGCAAAGGCGCCCGCCCACCGACCCTTTAATTAGCGTTGGCTGCGTTGGTCTAGCCAGCTTTCCCATGCGCTGCGAGAGCCATTGAACGCGTTGATATCGATGTCGCCTGGTGTGTTGGGAAGCGTACCTGTTGAGGTGTATTGCCAAAAGCGCCAGGATTGGCCGGGAAAGGCCTCGGCCGGGGTTTTGGCAGTGGTGCGTAGCCAGAAATCTGTACCTTTGAAAACACCTAGACCGTTTTCTTTGAAAAACCGCGGCGTGGTATAGATGATCGGCTTTTGCCCAAAATGGGCCGTGACGATGTCCATCCACCTTTGCATTTCTGCGCGCACTGTCGCGCCGTCAGGGCGACGTTGGCAGGTCGGAGAGAACGGGTTCCATTCCATGTCGAGCACGGGGGGCAGGCTGCCGCGCCTGCGTGGGACATTGTCGATGAAGAAACGCGCCTGTACCTCGGGCGCGGTGCAGAAATAGTAGAAATGGTAAGCGCCGCGTTTGATACCTGCGCGCCCGGCGCCCTTCCAGTGATCGTCGAATTTTGGGTCTTTGAGATCGCCGCCTTCGGTGGCTTTAAGAAACGCGAACTCGATGCCAGCAGCTTTGGCGCGCGGCCAATCAACAAAGGTCTGGAAACGGGCGGCGTCCATGCCGCGTACCGGTAACGTTGTGGGTTGGCGGCCCTGAAAGCGGACGGGATCGCTGTCTCCGATGGTTACGGGGCCGTTAAAAGTATCGGGTGTCGGAGCAGTGCTGCAAGCAGCGAGCAACAGAAGCAAGGAGAGTGTACGGATCAGCATGTTATTCCTTTGCGAAAGCGAGCAGGAGAGAGGCTTTGGATGGTTACTGCATCCATCTGAGGCGCGTGGCCTAAGGTGAGGTCAGCGAGGAGTTGGCTGGCAGCGGGGGCCGTTTGAAAGCCATAGCCGCCTTGACCAGCGCACCAGATAAAGGATGCGTTTTCAGGGTCGCGCCCCAAAACCAGTGTGCGGTCCGGGGCGAAGCTGCGCAGTCCTGCCCATGAGGAAAGGAGCCGCTTGACAGGTTCCGTGACGTGCTGGCTGTAGCGGTCGAGCCCTTCTGCCAATACCATGTCGTCGGCCCATGCATCATGTGGTGCGGTCGCGTGTTCCTCGGCGGGAGAGACAAGCAGCGCGCCTGCATCAGGTTTTGCGTACCAAGATTCGCCGACACCGAAGAAAATGGGCCAGCTTGAGATGTCTAATCCATCGGGCGCAGGGATGCGCGCCATTGAGCGGCGATAGGGGACAAGGCCCACGGGGGTGATCCCCGCCATGAGCGCGATTTCGTCGGCCCATGCGCCTGCCGCGTTCACCAGTGTCGAGGCAGTCAACGTTTCGTTGTCGCATCGCACGCGCCAGCCTTGATCGAAACTGATCGCGCTCACTTTGTTGCCGGTAAGAACCTGCCCGCCATTTGTGCGCACAACTTTAGCAAAGTCGTGAATCATGCGGTCCGTGTCTATGTCATAGGCCTCTGGGTGGTAAGCGGCGCGCGTTACCGTGTCATTTAGTATTGGGATGTGCTTGCGGGCTTCCGGTACCGAAACCTCGGGGCATTTCAGCGTGCTGGCATCAGCATCAAAGCCTGCGTCTTCGCCCCTGCGGCCCAAAAGCATGAAACCGCGAGGTGACAAGTAGGGTTGGTGATAAGCTTCACTGGCATAGTTCAACGCAATGACCGACGGCAGGCCGTAGTTCTTTTCAAACAGCGCAGCGGAGCGACCGGATGCGTGATAGCCCAGCGCGTTTTCGCCCTCGACCAGCGTGACATCTGTCTCTTATACACATCTGGACGCTGCCGACGACTCCTTACGTGTAGATCTCGGTGGTCGCCGTATCATTAAA
>CAZJAW010000109.1:0-7359 GCA_964544035.1 uncultured Rhodobacterales bacterium | reverse complement strand
GCAGGGGGCAGACCTCAGGGGCGCGAAGTTTGATGATGCAACTTCCCTAGCCACTGCTGCTCTTCGAGGTGCAGCAGTTTGGGAAGTTGATTTTACCAATATACCACAAATTTTGGCTCACGTTGAAGACATATTTGGCGATGTATCTGTGACATTGCCAAACGGGATCACACCCGATTCAGACGAATGGCCCCCGCATTGGCCAAAAACGGAACTAGATTGGGTAGACGTCGACACCCGATGGCGCGCATGGAAAGCCACCCTGCCCGACGGCTGGGACGAATAACCCCTGAACCAAAAATACACCAAACCAGTGCACACCCCGTGCGCGGCAGATGTATCGCCATTCCCCCCTTTTCCAAAGCCGCACAATCGGGCATATCAGCGCCACTGCCCAACGGGCCAAAAAGGACCAGACCCATGCATGACATCCGCGCCATCCGCGAAAATCCCGCCACTTTTGACGCTGCCCTTGCGCGGCGCGGTGATGCGCCGGTGTCATCCTCCCTGTTGGACATCGACGAAAAGCGCCGCGCCTGCATTTTAACGGCGGAAACCGCGCAGGCCGAACAGAACAAAGCCAGCAAAGAAGTCGGCGCCGCCAAAGGGCGCGGTGACGAGGCTGAATTTGAACGCCTGCGCGCGCTAGTTGCTGAAAAGAAAGCACAAATCGCAAAAATGCAGGAAGAGGCCAAAGCGCTGGATGCTGAGTTGAGCGACGCGCTGTCCTATATCCCCAACCTGCCCGCCACGGACGTGCCCGACGGCGCGGACGAAGATGACAACGTCGAAGTCTCGCGCTGGGGCACCCCGCAAGCGTTTGATTTTGCTCCGAAAGAGCATTTTGAATTGGCGTCTGTCGCTGCAAGCATGGACTTTGAAACCGCTGCCAAAATATCCGGCAGCCGCTTTGTGTTGCTGTCCGGCGCTGTTGCGCGCATTCACCGTGCGTTGGCCCAATTCATGATCAACACCCATGTGGATGAAAACGGTCTGACCGAGGTCAATCCGCCCGTGCTTGTGCGCAATGAGGCCATGTATGGCACTGATAAGCTTCCTAAGTTTGGCGAAGACAGCTATCAGACCCGTGAAGGCATGTGGCTTGCCTCGACCTCTGAAATTCCGCTGACTTACACAGTTGCGGGCGACGTGGTTGACGCCAATGCTCTGCCGATGCGGCTGACCGCCCACACGCTGTGCTTCCGGTCCGAGGCGGGTTCCGCCGGGCGCGACACGTCCGGCATGCTGCGCCAGCACCAGTTCGAAAAGGTCGAGATGGTGTCGATCACCCATCCAGACGACAGCGAAGCCGAACAGAAGCGCATGTTAAAGTGCGCCGAAAACCTGTTGGAATTGCTAGAAATTCCTTACCGCACCGTCGTTCTGTGTACAGGTGACATGGGCTTTGGCGCGCGCCGTACCTACGATATTGAGGCATGGTTGCCGGGCCAAGACACCTACCGCGAGATCAGTTCGGTCTCTACCACGGGTGACTTTCAGGCGCGGCGCATGAACGCCCGTTTCAAACCTGCAGATGGTGGCAAGCCGCAGTTTGTGCACACGCTGAATGGGTCTGGATTGGCTGTCGGGCGTTGCCTGATTGCTGTGCTGGAAAATGGCCAACAGGCGGACGGTTCCGTCAAACTCCCTGAGGTGCTGGCCCCCTATTTGGGCGGCAAGACGATGCTGGGTACAGACGGCAAACTGGCCTAAATGCGCAACGAACCGGGTCGGTAATCGGGCCGGTTCTTTTGGCGTTCGCGCACCGATGGGTGAACTTCCCAATTTTTGACCGGACCCTGACGCCATTTCTTTAACAGCGACCACTTTGATGTCAGCGCAGGCGCATCCACCAGTGGATTTGGAACGCTTGGTGGAAATTTGGTGCCCGGTTTGATCGTCAACCGCCCGGCCCCCTGCACAACCCAATCAAGCGCGATCATCGCCAGTGGTTGCTCGGCCCCGGATCCGCCCACGATGGAATGGGTCCCCACAAACCACGTTTGCTGATAGGGGCGCAACGGTCCGGTGTCGCCATTGTTTAACCCGTCCGCCCCATCCAGATTGTCCCACTTGGCAGGTTTGAAAAGCACGCGCTTTTCGTCCAGTGCCAACGCGTGGCGCGCAGATTGCACAAGGCTCGACAAAGCCATGTCGTGGAATTTGTACTGTCTGTTCCAGAGCGACGCGACTGGGCCAAACAGCGAAGGTGGAATGCCCCGCGCACCCACGGTATCCCAGACCCCAAGATAAGAGATCGCCACCAGTCGCGACGTATCATCGCGCCACGCCATGTCACTGACAGAGGTCGCAAATCTTGGCGACATCCTGCGCCGTTCTTCGCGGATATGCGGTGCGTCAGGAAGGTTATTCTGGCCGCGCTTGCGATATAGTTTGAACGCTGCGTTGATGCCTTCTTCGCTGGTGTCGCTGACGATCCCACATTTGCGGACCATGCCCGCGACAGACCGCGCCGTGAAAGCGCCGCGCGAGAATCCGAACAGATAAATCTCGTCTCCGGGCTGATAGGCCTGAGCCAAGAATTGGTAGGCTTGTTTGACCTTTGCATCCAGACCCCAGCCAAACACGCCGCCGCCGTACTTTGTAAAGATCTTTTTCACAGGACCATCAAAACGATAATCTGTGCCAATCCCTGGAAAATATGCAGCCACTTGTTCTTTGCTTGGGTCGTTCACAAGGGCGCGTTGCAACTTATGAACGCTTGTGGGTTCCAATATGTCCGGCGAATTCCATGTACCGTCGCAAAAAATCGCAATTCGTGTCATTGGAGGCCAAGTCCTTGAAATGCAGAGAAAAGTATTAGTTTAATGCCAGAAGTGTCGCTTTCTTGCGATAATTTGTAAACGGTGGAATACCATGCCTCTCCTTATTTTGCTGCTGACCATCGCCTTTGCGGGCTCCACCTTGTGGGTGCCTGATTTTGGTGGGTTCGATCCCGAACGTTTCCCTGTGCCTCAGAATGACCCGCCTGTGCAGCCTGCTGGCTATGCGTTTGCGATCTGGGGGGTGATCTATTTTTGGCTGTTGGTCTCGGCGGGGTTCGGACTGTTTAAGCGCCGCGATGCGCCTGACTGGACTGGCATGCGCCCTGCTTTGGCAGTGTCGCTGGCTGTCGGCGCCGTTTGGCTGCCTGCAGCGGTACTTAGCCCGGTTTTAGCCACTGTTCTGATTTGGGCCATGCTGGTCCCTGCGTTGATCGCGCTGTCGCGCAGTCCGCAGTTGGATGCAGGGTGGGCAAGCCTGCCGATTGGGCTTTATGCGGGATGGCTGAGTGCGGCATCCTGTGTGGCCATAGGGTTGCTGTTGGCGGGTTACGGCGTGCTGCATGAAGTGCCGACGGCCTTTTTGATGATCGCGATTGCGACTGGGCTGGCCTACGTCGTACAGACCCGGCTGAACCGCGCACCGACCTATGGGATCGCGGTGATTTGGGCGTTTGTCGGCATCATGGCCGCCGCCCCACCCACAGTCGGGATTGCGGCCTTCATCGGAATGGCAGTGGTCGCACTTGCCACATTGCGCGCAGCGCTCGCCATGGGGCGGCAAGCTTAACGTTCGTTTCGGCGCGACGCAGAGGTGTGTTTGCGCAATTTGCTTGGCGCCGCCTTCTTGCGCCCCTTATAGGGGTTGGCGTCATTCTGGCCGCGCATAAAGATACGAATCGGTGTGCCCGGCATATCAAAGTCGAGCCGTAAGCCATTGACAAGATAGCGACTATAGCTGTCAGGCATCTTATCGGGATGGCTGCACATGACCACAAATCCAGGCGGGCGCGCTTTGACTTGGGTCATGTAGCGCAGCTTGATCCGCTTGCCCTGGGGGGCTGGGGGTGGATGCGCTTCAAGCATGCCATTCAGCCAGCGGTTCAATTGCGCCGTCGTGACACGACGGTTCCAAACCTCGTAGGCCCGCATGATCGCATCGTGCAGGCGGTCCAGACCACGCCCCGTTTTTGCGGACACGGTGATCAATGGCGCACCCTTGAGCTGTGGTAGTAACCGCTCAAAGCTCTCTTTGAGATCGCGCAGCTTGGCTTGTTTGTCCTCTTCCACGTCCCATTTGTTGATAGCGATCACAACAGCACGCCCTTCGCGTTCGGCCAAATCGGCAATGCGCAAATCCTGCTGTTCAAACGGAATCGCAGCATCCAGCAACACAACGACAACTTCAGCGAACTTCACCGCCCGCAGGCCATCACTGACGCTTAGTTTTTCCAGCTTTTCTTGCACCTTGGCCTTTTTGCGCATGCCCGCGGTGTCAAAGATCCGCATTGGCGTGCTGTTCCAATCGGTGCGCAAAGAAATCGCATCGCGCGTGATCCCGGCCTCGGGGCCAGTCAAAAGGCGGTCTTCGCCAACGATCTGGTTGATCAACGTTGATTTGCCCGCATTGGGGCGACCTACGACTGCAACCTGCATGGGCTTGGCGTTGGTGGGCATCGGGACGGCGTCAAGATCATCCTCGTCCTCATCCAGATCGACATCCACTTCGGGGCCCGTGTCTTCGAGGCTTTGTTCATGAAGATCCACAAACGGCTGCAATTGAGTGTAAAGGTCGTTTAACCCTTCGCCGTGTTCCGCAGACATGCGGATCGGTTCACCCAGACCAAGGTTGTAGGCCTCAAGCACGCCCGCATCTGCCGCCGCCCCCTCGCCCTTGTTGGCGGCCAGCAGCACTTTGGCCGAGCGTTTGCGCAAGATGTCCGCGAACACCTCATCCGTTGATGTCACGCCCGTGCGCGCGTCGATCATGAATAGGCACACATCGGCCATATCCACAGCGCGTTCTGTCAGGCGGCGCATCCGGCCTTGTAGGCTGTCGTCGGTGACGTCTTCCAAGCCTGCTGTGTCAATCACCGTGAACTTCAAGTCAGCAAGGCGGGCCGCGCCTTCGCGCAAGTCACGCGTCACGCCAGGTTGGTCGTCGACCAGTGCGAGGCGTTTGCCCACAAGGCGGTTAAATAACGTCGATTTGCCCACGTTGGGGCGGCCGACAATGGCAAGGGTCAGGGTCATGGTGACGTCCAAAGGATCAGATCAGAGGCCGCACATAGACCATAAGCACGCCCGCGAAAAGGCCGCAAACGTTACTGGCCTTAGCGATAGGCGAGCAACTGGCCTTTGCGCGACACCACATAGAGGGTCTGGCCAGCCACAACCGGTGCCGTCGACGCGCCTCCGGAAATTTCGACCGAGCCAGTCAAGTCACCTGAAACTGGGTCAAAGCTGCGCAACACCCCATCCGTTGATGCAACAAGGATGCGCCCGCCCGCCAGAATGGGGCCATGATGCAAGAAGACTTCCGATTGGCGCAGTGGCTTGATCTGTACGAAGTTGGGCAACGGCGTGCCCCAAATCCGGCTACCATCATTGGCATCAAGACGCAGCAATTCGTTGCGGTCGCTGACCAAAAAGACACTGTCGCCCACTGGTAGGACTGTATCGATTGCACCCTCATCCGCAGTCCAGAGCCGCCCGCCGCTGCCCGCAGACACTGCCACAGTGCGCCCAGATTGGTTACCGATGTAGATTACGCCATCTTTGGCAATTGGTCGCCCGGTCACATCTCCGATCTTGGACAGCGCGCGCCCGGGGCGTTCACCAACAACCGAAGCTTGCCAGCGCTGCAATCCGCCTTGGCGAAATACCGCCTGAATTTCACCAGACCCAAAGGAAAAGACCGCCAGCCCGTCCACCACAATGGGCGCAGGTGCGCCCAGGACGTTGCTTGGGCTTTCGGATGTCGACACTTGCCATTGGACGCGACCGTCGGATTTGTTCAGCGCCCAGCCTGTGTTGTCCCCGGACATGATATAAACCAGATCACCAAAGACAGTGGGGCGCCCGGATGCAGTGCCTTCCAGCCGTTGTTCCCAGATGGTGCGACCGGTCGCAGCGTCTAGCGCTTTGAGCGCCCCGGCACCGCTCGACACGTAAAGAACATCGCCTTCAACGGCGAGGCCACCACCAGTGGAATCGCCATCCTCGGCTCCATCAGCCAATACATCGCGCTGCCAAAGCATTGTACCGGACGTGGACACCGCCGACACAGTGGTCTTGGAATCCAGCGTAAAGACCCGCCCATCCGAAATAACAGGATCAGCGACAATACGATGTTTGCGTTCATCGCCCTGCCCAATATTGACAGCAAAGACCGGCGTCAAAGCCGTGTTCAGGCGTGGATTGTCTGTGCGAAAGTCTTGCGTTCCAAAGCTTTGGGCCGCGTTCGCATTGGCGACTTGAGCGGGCAATTGGATGGCACGGGCGGCTTGAGAAACGGCAGCGGCTTCTTCAATGCCACTCCCCTGATTGAGAATCGCATCAATGTTTTCACGCTTGCCGGGCAGAATTATTTCGCGTTCCGAACAGGCCGCAACCATCAGCAGCGCCAGTGCACCCAGTCCAAGCCTGCTGCGATTGATTTTGACCCCGGTGGTCTGCGCACCGCTTTGCGTCATCCTCGCGCCCTCATTGTTCATGCGCACTCTCGTTGTTTAACTGAGGCGTTTCACCCAAGGCCACCATTGCCTGTACGGCACGGCGTTGCAAGCCTGAGGTCGCCTCGGCGTCATCCAGAATGCTTTGGAAACGCGCAACAGCGGCGTCGGTGTCGCCAGCCTCAATGTCTAGCAGGGCCAATTGTTCTTCGGCCAGCAGACGCAGGCGCACACCAGGCACTGCCAAAGCTTCAAATCCAGCGCGGCGCGTGTCGGCATCAACGCTGCCCGGTTGCAACAATAGTGCTTTGAATGACGCAACTTGGCGATAAACAAGCGGCACATCCTGATTGGTTGAAACAGATTGCAAGGTTTCGGCCGCCAGAGCGTCCTCGCCTGCTTCAGCCTGCGCCCCTGCAGTCATAAAGGCCAAGACTGCAGCACCCTGAGGGGTTTCGGCATTGACGTCAGCCAAAGACACTGCGCGGTCGGCAAATTCGTCCTGCGACAAAGCCTCAATCATCGCGTCACCCAAAGCTTGCGCTTTGGCGGCTTCCCGACCTTTACGGAACTCCAAAAAGGCAGCGGTTCCAACAACCCCCAAAATCACCAACGCGGCGATCCAGCCATAGCGTTTCAGATAGCCATAAAGCCGATCCCGGCGCACCTCTTCGGTGACTTCATCAATAAAACTGTCGGTGTCGCTCACGCCCCGCGCTCCCCACGTTTAGCGGCGGGGTTGACCCACGCCAGCGTTGTTTTCGCGCCCCTCTTACCGCGCCTGTGTGGTCAAGCCAAGAGCGACAAAACAGGCAAGTAGGTGCGGCAATTGGGCATTCTTGTGATTTTGTGCAAAAAAATGTAATCTGAACTGGTTAGTTCAGTCGTAAATGACCATATAC
>CAZJAW010000108.1:2698-7476 GCA_964544035.1 uncultured Rhodobacterales bacterium | reverse complement strand
GGCGAAACCCGTGTTCGGCAAGGGTGAATTTGCGCCGGTAGTCGCCTTTGTACATCGCGCCAATTTGCGGCACGCTGACGTGGGATTCATCGGCAAAGACGATGGCGTTGTCGGGGATGAATTCGAACAGGGTCGGGGGCGGCTCGCCGGGTGCACGGCCTGTCAGATAACGCGAATAGTTTTCGATCCCGTTGCAAACGCCCGCAGCCTCAAGCATTTCCAGGTCGAAATTTGTGCGCTGTTCCAGCCGCTGCGCTTCCAGCAGCTTCCCTTCGCCGACAAGTTGATCAAGACGAATGCGCAGTTCCTTTTTGATGCCAGTAATGGCCTGCTGCATCGTGGGTTTTGGCGTGACGTAGTGCGAATTTGCGTACACGCGGATTTTGTCGAAATTGTCAGTTTTCTCACCTGTGAGCGGGTCGAATTCTGTGATCGACTCCAGTTCTTCCCCAAAGAACGACAGCTTCCAGGCTCGGTCTTCCAGGTGGGCTGGAAAAATCTCGAGCGTATCGCCGCGCACGCGGAATGATCCGCGTTGGAAGGCGTGATCGTTGCGCCGGTATTGCTGGGCCACCAGATCAGCGATGACTTGCCGTTGGTCGTAAGCTCCTCCCACCTTCAGATCTTGTGTCATAGCCCCGTAGGTTTCGACCGAACCGATACCGTAGATGCAAGACACCGAGGCGACGATGATCACATCGTCACGTTCTAGCAGAGCCCGCGTTGCCGAATGGCGCATGCGGTCGATCTGTTCGTTAATCTGGGATTCTTTCTCGATATAGGTATCAGACCGCGCGACATAGGCCTCGGGCTGGTAATAATCGTAGTAGCTGACAAAATACTCGACCGCGTTGTCCGGGAAGAAGCCTTTGAACTCACCATAAAGTTGCGCAGCAAGGGTCTTGTTCGGAGCCAGAATGATCGCGGGTCGCTGGGTTTCGGAAATGACCTTGGCCATCGTAAAGGTTTTGCCGGTTCCGGTCGCGCCAAGCAGGACCTGTTCGCGTTCTCCGTCTTGCACGCCCTGCGACAGTTCGGCAATTGCCGTCGGCTGGTCGCCTGCCGGTTCGAACTCGGATTGCATAACGAAAGCCTTTCCGCCCTCCAGCTTTTCGCGTTCGCGCACTTCGCCTTCGGGGGCGTGGGTCAGGGCTGGAACAGTTTTGTCGGAATGGGCATAAGGCATTGGGCGACTCCTTACTTGGCAATGTGTCATGATTACTGCGGGCTGCAAGGGTTCCACTGACGATTTCTGGCAGGAGGGTGTTAGGTCCAAGCCGACACAAGTGGGCCCGCTTTTGCAGGATATTGCGACTCCGAGATCAAGAAGCAGGAAGCCGCGCGTGTCGAATTATCAAGATTTGCAGAGCATTCTGACGAGCGACGCAAACTGATCGAGAGTATACATCGCACCATTTGCGATCTCTTCGAAACTCATTGGAAATTATGGATTTCTGGTAACTGTCTTCATAAGAGACTGGCGTTTCAATCAACTCTGAGATGTTTCAGAAATAGTGAGATTCGAGCTGCAAAACCACCTTTCCATTCGATTGCTGAGGTGATTTTGGAGGGCGATTCTGGAATGGTGGAGCATAGCGGGATCGAACCGCTGACCTCCTGCATGCCATGCAGGCGCTCTCCCAGCTGAGCTAATGCCCCATTCTCAGGGTTGGCTGTTGCCAGCCGTGCGCCGCTGATTAGGCGCTTTGCCGAACGGGATCAAGCGAAAAAGACCCCGTTCGGCATGTCTTGTTTAGGTGTCGTCCTGAGGCGCTGCGACGTCGGCGATTTCTTCGAGGGGGACTGTATCATCATCCTCGTCATCATCATCCAGCAGATCATCGTCCAGATCCACATCTACGTCGTCATCATCGTCAACCACTTGATCATCGTCATCCACGGCTGTGGCGGCCTTGGCCTTGGCTGTCACGGCGTCTTCGGCGTCGGCTGCGATCATGCGAGTTTTAGAGCTATCAATTTCCACAACGTCGCCTGTATAGGGGCTGACGATGGGCGTGCGGTTCATGTCGTAAAACCGTTTACCCGTGGTTGGGCAGAGGCGTTTTGTGCCCCATTCTTCCTTTGGCATCGGTAATCCTTGTCTGTCTTTTGGGCGGCGACGCGGTGGCGCACACAGCCCGTCCATATTGCGGCGATTCTGGGCAAGTGCCATAAGGTCGGCACGGAGTCAAAGCCTTATGGTGAGATGGGGGATTTGGGATGGGTGAACATGTCCTTCTGGGAGAGCCGGATATTACGGTAACCTTGCGCAGATCAGCGCGGGCGCGGCGCATGACTTTGCGTATTTCGCAGTTTGATGGGCGCGTGACTTTGACGATGCCATCCCGCGTGCCCGAGCGCGAAGCACTGGCCTTTGCACAAGAAAAACACAGCTGGATTTGCAAACATCTTGAGGCGTGGGAAGGCACCACGTCTGTTGGGTTGGGCGTTGAGCTGCCTGTTGAGGGCGCTTTACGCGTGCTGGTGGCCGGGCAGGGGCGTTCTGTGCGTCTTGAGGAGGCGACACTGGTTGTGCCGGGCCCTGAGCCGCGCGCGCCGGCCCGTGCCCTTGGTTTTCTAAAGGCGCGTGCCCGAGATCAATTAGCTGCGGCGAGCGATCATTACGCGGCCCGGTTGGAGTGCGACTACTCAGGTATCAGCATTCGTGACACCCGGTCGCGTTGGGGGTCGTGTTCCAGTGCAGGCAAGTTGATGTATTCGTGGCGTTTGATCATGGCCCCGCCAGAGGTGCTGGACTACGTGGCTGCCCATGAGGTCGCACATTTGGCGCAAATGAACCATTCGCCCGCATTTTGGGCAGAGGTCATCCGCATACACGGCCCCTATGATGCTCCGCGCAATTGGCTGCGCACGCATGGCAACGCGTTGCATCGGTATCGTTTCGGCGATTGACCCGCTTAAAAATTTGTGATCACAAGCGGGAATGCAACCTGCTTCCAGCCCCCGTGACGCCTCCTCTGCCGCCCATGATCAGGTGTACCGCCGTTTGCGAATTCGTATCATGCATGGCGACATTCCGCCCGGCACCGCGCTGACGCTGCGTGGCATTGGCAAGCAATATGACGTGTCTATGACCCCGGCGCGAGAGGCCGTGCGCCGTTTGGTGGCGGAAGGCGCATTGACGCTGTCGCCATCGGGGCGCGTGTCGACGCCAGAGTTGTCCAATGAGCGGATCGAGGAATTGGCCGCATTGCGCGCTTTGATCGAGGTGGAACTTGCCACCCGAGCGTTGCCCCGCGCGCATCTGGCGTTGATAGAGCGGTTGCAAACCATCAACACAGCCGTAGCCGAGGCAGTCGCACACCGAGATGCCGTCAGCTATATCCGCACCAATCTGGAGTTTCACCGCACGCTTTATTTGCGCGCCCAAGCCCCGGCTATGTTGGCGATGGCCGAGACGGTCTGGCTGCAGATGGGCCCGACCATGCGATCACTGTATGGCCGTCTGCGCCGCACGGAACCCCCACGCTATCATCGTCTGATCATTGCCGCGCTGCGTGCGGGGGACGAACCCGGACTGCGTCTTGCCGTTCGGTCAGACGTAACGCAGGGGCTGCGAATGTTAGCAAATTAAGCGCCTGCCTTAAGATTTTGGTAGGTGACGCGTGATTAAGCTTGCAGCGACACGTGAGGGCCGCGATGCGCAATGAAGCTTTTTCAGTCTATGATTTTATCGCTCATCCGGTGTTTGTATTGGCTCCGGACGCTAAAAATCTTCCGGTGTATCAATATCTGAACGCTGCGGCGCTGCTGTATCTGGATCGACCGTTGGATGAATTGCGCGGCTTGCCGGCCTACGAAATATTCAGCGGGCGTTCGGCGTATTCGGTTTATCAGCGTCAACGCTCGGCGTGGACCAAGGGTTTGGCGACTGACTATGAAATTGCCTTGCCCATCAACGATCGAATTATATGGGTGCGCACCCACCTTGTGCCCGTCTACGATAGTGAAGGCCGCCTGACCCATATGGTCGGCACGTCGCATGACATTTCCGAGACACGGGCCGCGTTGCAAGTGCACGCGATGGATGCCGCTCTGACCAGAGAGATGGAGGATCTGATTTGTTTTGCAGCGCATGACCTGCGCACACCGATTGGAAATTTGAAGTCTTTGGCAGAACTGATGCGCGCCGATTTTGTCGACCATGGTGACGGCAAGATGGATTTGATTGAAATGATCGAGACCATTTCTGACACGGCGTTGTCCGTTGTCGGCACCATTATGAGTCAAGCGATGGGGACCAGTACGCCTACTTCGCATGAACGTTTTGACCTTGGCGTTTTGTGCGAGGAAATCATGACTATGCTGGACCCAACCCGCGCGCACAGTCTGTCCTATCCTTGTAAGAACCTCGAAGCGGACAGCACGGCTGTGCACATCTTGCTACGCAATCTGGTCGATAACGCTCTGAAACATTGTGGTAGAACCAGTGCGCAAGTGGTGATTGAGGTGTCGCAAGTGGGCGCGGAGCGGTTATTGTTTGTGGTCCGTGACGATGGGGTAGGATTTGCCGATGACCCATTTACCAAACAAGGCGTCGTACGTGATGGCGACACGGCGTCGTTTGGTTTGAAAGGAATTAGGCGCTTACTTCGCGCGCGCGACGGTGTGCTGAGCGTTGCGCCACCATCCAATGGGCTTGGTGCCGAGGTTCAGTTCGAGTTGCCCGGCAGGTTCGTCGAATCTACAGGAAAAGACGAGGCGCCGTTGTGCATTGCTTAACGGCGCACGCGTTCGATCCCGCGCCATTGGCGACT
>CAZJAW010000108.1:0-2598 GCA_964544035.1 uncultured Rhodobacterales bacterium | reverse complement strand
GGCGCGCGGTGTGCGCCGCCAATGGTTTCCGGGATGATCCGGTCGATCACTCCCAGTTGTTTCAGGTCTTGAGCTGTTAGGCGCAGCGCTTCGGCTGCTTCGCGCATTTTTTCGGCGTCTTTCCATAGGATCGATGCACAGCCTTCGGGGCTGATCACCGAATAAACCGAATGTTCCAGCATCGCGACGCGATTGGCCGTGGCAAAGGCCACAGCCCCGCCAGAACCGCCTTCGCCGATAACCACGGACACCATCGGCACACCGATTTGCAGGCACTTTTCTGTCGAGCGTGCAATGGCTTCGGATTGTCCACGTTCTTCGGCGCCTTTGCCCGGATAAGCACCGGGCGTGTCGACAAGAGTGATCACAGGCAGGCCAAAACGGTCTGCCATATCCATCAGCCGGATCGCTTTGCGATAGCCTTCGGGGCGGGCCATGCCAAAATTGCGCGCGATGCGTGATTTAGTGTCGTTACCCTTTTCATGGCCGATCACGACCACCGGGCGATCCTCAAACCGTGCAAGCCCGCCCATCACGGCGTGGTCATCTGCAAAGTTTCGATCCCCAGCCAACGGAGTGTATTCGGTGAATAAGGTGTCGATGTAGTCGCTGCAATGCGGACGATCGGGGTGGCGTGCAACTTGGCATTTGCGCCAGGGTGATAGGTCTTTATAGAGGTCTTCCAACAAGGTGACGGCTTTGCCATCCAGAGCGGCAGCTTCGTCTGTGACATCCATATCTTCGTTCTGGCGTGCAAGCGCGCGCAGTTCTTCGGCTTTGCCTTCGATTTCAGCCAGCGGCTTTTCGAATTCCAGATATTGCGTCACGTGCGCGCCTCCGATTGGGTTTTACGCTATATGGCGGGCGGGCGCGGCATTTGCAATATTCAGGGAAGGACGACGGGATAGAGTGAGGCGACGAGCAGTATTGCCATGCTCCAGTTAAAAATTGCGAGGCGTCTGCGATTTGTCAGCACCCGCGCCATTTGTTGCCCTAGCAGTGTCCATGTGGTGATTGAGGGCAGGTTGATCGCGCCGAACACCAGCGCCACCAGCGCGATGGCGGTCAATGTTGTGTCGGGGGTGTAAGCAGTGACCGCCGTCAGCGCCATGCTCCATGCTTTTGGGTTGACCCATTGAAAGGCGGCGGCTTGAAAAAAGGTCATAGGCTTACCATTGGCGTCGCGTCCGGTGACGGGGGCGGCATTCGCAATTTTCCACGCCAGGTACAGCAGGTAGACGACAGATACGATTTTTAGAATCTGGTGGCTGATTGGGTAGGCGTCGAAGACTTGCACAAGACCTGCACCCACCAACAACACCATCACGGAAAAGCCAATCGCGATACCCAACATATGCGGAATCGACCGGGCAAAGCCAAAGTTTGCACCTGAAGCCATAAGCATCAGGTTGTTTGGGCCTGGTGTGATGGAACTGACAAGAGCAAAGGCGGCGAGTGCGGGGATCAAATCAAACGACATTTGCAATTTATGACGCGAATGTTGCGCGCAAAAATTGCAAAGATGCGGGAAAAATTGCTAAGTTTGCAATAAGTGAGTGAATTGGACGATATAAGCGAGCGAATATTGCGCGAACTTGGCCGCGATGGACGGCTGAGCAATATCGCGTTGGCTGAACGGGTGGGCTTGTCGCCCTCGGCATGTTTGCGCCGTGTGCAAGAATTAGAACGGCGCGGCATCATTACGGGTTACCGCGCCGTTCTTGATCGCACCAAATTAGGCGCGGGTTTTGTGGCCTATATTGGGGTGGGGTTGAATGACCATTCCAAGGCAAGTCAGGAGGCCTTTGAGCGCGCCATGTCTCGCGCACCCGAAGTGCGAGAGTGTCACAACATCACAGGCACAATCGAGTACATGTTGCGTGTCGAATGCGCTGACATTGCCGCCTATAAAGCGTTTCATACTGACTTATTGGGCGCGCTGCCGCAGGTGAATGGTATCACGTCTTATGTGGTGATGGGGTCACCTAAAGACGAACGGGCGTGATGGGTGTGAGGTCCGTTCGTTGAGTATTTGTGGAACAATGAAGCGTTATTGTCTCGCTTAGGCACTGATCGTGGCAGGGGTCGGCCGGTTTAGGGTGTTCATGGCGTCAATCAGGGCGTCATAGAACTGGTAGTCGGGGTCACAGACCGGCCATTGCATGGCGTTATTTCAGTGTATGCGATGTTGGCGACAATGATGAAAAACAGTGCAGCCAACAGGCGGGGCATGAAGGGCTCCGTCGATACTCGTATCACAAAAATAGGAGCTTGAGGCGTTGCCTCGTCACGCTTAAGCGCAATCATAGGCTGATTGTCGCTGAAAGAGCTGTGATGGGCTGTGCAGGCTGGTGGTGAATGTGTACCGCAGGAGCAGTTGAACACCAAGAGACGTGACCAAATGCGGTTTGTAATCCTGATTGCCTGTCTTGCTTTGACGGCCTGCGCGCAGATCGAGACAGAAGAGGCGGCTGCCCCGGTGGCTGTCCCACTTTATCCCAACGAGACGCCTGAATTGCGTTCCTTGATTGAGGCCGCAGCGATGGAGAATGACATCCCCGTTGCATTGGTGCAGCGTGTGGTGATCCGCGAGAGCAC
>CAZJAW010000107.1:0-7520 GCA_964544035.1 uncultured Rhodobacterales bacterium | reverse complement strand
CGCAAGAAACCTTTCAGGGTTCGGACTTCGTGATCTAGCGGCATAGGCTCCTGAGGATACACATCGCTTGCGGCCACGATATGGCCGGATCGCACGGCAGCGATTAGGTGATCAAATTCGACGATATTGGACCGGCTTAACAGGATAAACCGGGCCCCTTTTTTCATCTTCGCAAAAGCCTCCGCGTTAAGAAAACCGCGGTTTTCAGACGTCACAGACGCCACAATAAAAACGGTATCGCTTAGCCTTAGGACGTCATCAAAAGACGCTGGTTCGACACCTGAATCAAACAGCATAGACGGCGGCAACCACGGGTCATAGACTGATATCTGAGGGCGAAAGCCTTGCAACACGCGTGCCAATGCCTGCCCGAGATCACCAAATCCGATGATCCCGATGTTAGACCCCGAAAGCAACTGCGCTGTCTGGTTTCCTTCGCCGCCCCAAAGTTCTTGTCCTTGTTGGAACGCCGTATCCGCCGCGACGACATCGCGCGCCAGGCAAAGCGCCATTGCAAGCCCCATCTCGGCGACGGGGGCGGCAAAGACCGCACCTGTGGTGACAACATGGATGCCCCGTTCGAATAGATATTCGTAGGGCATGTTGTTGATTAGGTTGCTTTCCACATTAAAAATGCAACGCAGGTTTTCCATTTTTTGCAACGTGCCAAGCGCCAATGTGGGCTGCCCGATAATGTAACGTGTTCGGCGCAAGACATCGGCAGGTAGGCTTGCGATTTGTTCGGGCTGAACCTCTTGAACATCATAAGCCTTATGCAGATCTTCCCGCGCCGGTTTTGTGAAAATAAGATCAAGCGACCGTGGCGCAGGGGCAGATAGGATC
Source organism: uncultured Rhodobacterales bacterium (assembly GCA_964544035.1). GTDB lineage: Bacteria > Pseudomonadota > Alphaproteobacteria > Rhodobacterales > Rhodobacteraceae > Tateyamaria. The sequence goes on along the minus strand of CAZJAW010000107.1, from coordinate 6,677 downwards.
AGTGACTTCGTCATGCAGTTTTATGCGGGGTTGAGATATGTCGCGCCGCAGCGGCATTGGCTTGTTCAAGCGCAGGTTCAATCGCCCCACCCTGTGCTATCGCGTGGCATAACGTACCTATGAACACATCGCCCGCACCGTGGGTGCTGATTACAGTGACTGGCAGACCGGGCATCTTGCCGAACTTTGCACCGCGCACCGCCCAAGCCACGCCATCGCCGCCAGCGGTCACGATCACTGTTGGGACTTGGGCGCTTAGGTCATGCGCCGCTATTTGCGCGCTGGCAAGGTCGGTCACAGGGGACGTCCCCATATCTTCGGCTTCGACCGCGTTGACGACCAGAATATCAAGCAAAGCTATCAGGTCTGCGGATATCGCCCGCCAAGGGGCTGCATTGAGACAAACCAGCAAGCCATGTTCGCGGGCAGCTTGCGCTGCCGCGATGTTGGCGGCTTCGGAAATCTCGTTCTGCAATATCAGGACCTTCGCATCGTCCCACAGGTCCGAATTATCGAATTGCGCAGTGTCGATCTGTAAGTTCGCACCAGACACAATCACTGCCCCGTAGTCGCCATCGGCGTCGATGATCGCGACGCTCATGCCTGTACCGCACGTGTCGATGGCGGCGACATGGTCCGTTGAAATTCCTTCCGCCTGCAAGGTCTTCAACATTACATCGGCAAAATCATCGGCACCAACAGCACCCACAAAACGCGTCTTGGCCCCAGCTTTCGCTGCGGCGACAGCTTGATTGCCACCCTTGCCGCCAAACTTTGGATACCATGCCTGACCCGTGACAGTTTCGCCTTTGCGCGGACGATCTGGGGCCTCGACCATCAGGTCGTAATGCAGGCTACCAACAACGATGACGCCGCCCGTCATCCTTCCCGCTTTGCGGTCACCGCACTCATGGTTTTGCCTAGATTGACTTCAGCAGACTTGAAATTGCGTTGGGCAATCGACACAAAAAGCGCGTCCAGAATGTTCAACTGGGCGATACGGGCCGCTGCGTTTTCGCCCAAGAGCGGAGACCCTTGCGAGGTAGAGCACAATACAACATCTGCAGCCTCTGCCATTGGGCTTTCCGCGTAGTTTGTGACAACGATGGTGCGGGCGCCCTGTTTGCGGGCGAGTTTCAAGGCTTCCAAAACAGCGGTTGTGGCGCCCGAGTGGCTGTAAGCCATGACCGCATCATCGGGTTTCAAGACCGAGGCAGACATCAACATCATATGGGCATCGTCATAGACATTGGTCCGCATACCGATGCGCAAAAACTTATGCGCTACGTCGCGGGCAATTTGAGCCGAACCACCGATGCCGTAAAAGTCGCGGTTGTTGGCGCGGTACATGATGTCCGCCGCACGATCGAAGGCTTCGATATCCAAGATGGAAATCGTTTCTTCGAGGGCCTGCATCGACGTGCGAAATACCTTTTGGATGATACTCGCAGAACTGTCGTCGGGAGAGATCTCGCTATAAAGGCTTGCGACGTCAGATTGTTTATATTCAACCAACCCACCGCGCAGCGCTCGAAACCCGCTAAAGCCCAGCTTCTTGGCTATCTTTACGATCATTGCCTCAGAGACTGAGGCATCGTTCGCCACTTGCTTGATGGATGTTTCTTCGGTCAAATCCTCGCGAGAGGTGATTGTATCCACGACCCGCAGTTCCAGCGGTGTCAGCTGCGGCAAGCGCATCCGGATTTGCGCCCCAATGGCGCGCGCGTCTTGCCTGCTCATGGTTTATTTCCCTCTCGTGGCTCGGTCGATCAACATTGCGACGATGATGATAATACCCGTTGCAAGAAGCTGATAGAAGGCCTGAACGTTCATTAACGTTAGGCCATTTCGCAAAGCACCTAAGATTATGGCCCCGATGATCGTGCCAACAATGCTGCCTTTGCCCCCCATCAGCGACGCGCCCCCGATGGCGGCGGCGGCTATGGCGTCAAGTTCCCAAAGGTTGCCTATTGTCGGCTCTGCAGCACCCAAACGCCCGACAAGGATAAGGGCCGCGATGGATGCAAGGCTGCCAGAGATCACAAAGGTCGCCACTTTGGTTCGCGCCACAGGCACACCGGCGATACGCGCGGCTTCTTCGTTGCCACCGACGGCAAGGATATATTCACCCAAGGGGGTTTTGTTCAGCACAAACCATAGGATCAGGGCAATCACAGCAACGATGACCACCGGGTTTGGCACCCCCATCAACGTTCCGTTGGTGAGCGCGCGAAACTCTGGCGGGATACCAAAGATCGGATTGCCGCCAGTATAAATCAAAGACAGCGCCCGATAGAGAGATAACCCACCGAGTGTAACGATAAACGGCTGCAAGCCCGCATAGGCCACCAGAACCCCGTTAAAGAGACCGCACATCATCCCGACCCCAAGGGAGGCCAAGATTGCCAACGGGATTGGCACACCGGCGACCATCAAGCTTGCGCCGATCACGGCAGACAGGGCCGCAGTCGGGCCAACGGACAGGTCGATCCCGCCCGATATAATCACGAGGGTCATGCCAAGGGCGATAGCCGCGTTGATCGACGATTGTTGCAGGATGTTGGTCAAGTTCGGCAGTGTCAAAAACACAGGCGATAGAGAGGCAAACACCACAACGATCAGGGCAAGCCCAAGCAAAGTGCCCGCATCCCGCAGGTTCAGCTTGAATTTGAAGGGGGACGCCTGTTTGGGGATGGGTCCGTCGGTCATAGGTCGTCCTTTATTCATTCCGGCCTAAGATTGGTTCCGGATCAAGCTACGTCTTGGTCTTTGCGGGGAATCGCATGGAACGCGATCTGTTCTTCGGTAATTTGATCCAAGGACAGATCGGCGACGATCCGTCCTTCGCGCATCACCAACACGCGGTCTGAAAGGCGCATGATCTCTGGCATCTCGGATGACACCACGAGAACGGCATTACCCGCCGCTGCCAGCTTTTCGATTAGGCTATAAATTTCGGACTTAGCGCCGACATCGATGCCACGTGTCGGCTCATCAAACAGAAAGATACGGGTCGACGCGGCAAGCCAACGGCCAATGATCGCCTTTTGTTGATTGCCGCCGCTGAACGTGCCAACCGGCTGGCGGACATTCAAAGGCCGCAAGCGCAGGTCAGACATCACGGTTTCTGCCCTCTCATGTAGTGCTGCATGCCGCAACAGACCCGCGCGCGTATAGCTTTGCATCTTTGGCAACGCCATATTCGACGCAACGGACCGTGCGTGCACGATCCCTTCTTTCTTGCGTTCTTCCGGCACCAGACCGATGCCTGCTTTAATCGCAGCACGCGGATCATGGGGGCGCACAAGGCTATCGTTGACGCGGACCTCACCCCCGGTGGGACGGTCTATCCCGGCGATCAGACGCAGCAATTCAGTGCGTCCAGCGCCCACAAGGCCAGAGATGCCTAGAACCTCACCCGCGTGCAGGGTCAGATCAGCGTTCATAACCGCGCTGCCTCGGCTTAATCCTTTGACAGTCAAAACCGGCTGGGACGTTGCATGCGACACATGCGCCGCATGAAGCACCTCGCGGCCAACCATTTTGGCCACGATGCTTTCTTCGGTTTCGTCCTTGATATTCACAACCCCGACCAGCTTGCCGTCCCGCAATATGGTGGCGCGCTGACAGACTTCAAACACCTCATCCATCTTATGCGAAACATAAATGACAGAGACACCACGCCCGGACAGATCCGCAATCAGCGCGGCGAGATTTTCAAATTCGGCAGGTGTCAGGCTTGAGGTCGGTTCGTCCATCGCGATGACGCGTGCCTCGTCGATCAAGGCGCGGGCGATCTCAACAATCTGTTGCTGGGCAACTTTGAGGGTGTTGATTTTAACCTTCGGATCAATGCTTGGATCTAGGTCCGCAAGCACTTCGCGCGCGCGGCGTTCTTGTTCGCGTCGTTTTACGACAGTGCCGCCAAAACCTGTCAGGGGACGGCCCAAAAAGATATTCTGTGCGACGGTCAATTCTGGAACAAGCTGCAATTCTTGATGGATCATCGCGATACCGGCTGCGCGGGCATCAAGTGGGGTGCGGACTGGGATCGTTTTGCCATCCACTGCGATCGATCCTTTATCCCCTGGACGCACGCCCGACAGGATGTTCAACATAGTGGATTTTCCAGCGCCGTTTTCGCCTAGTAGGCCGTGAACTTCACCCGGCGCCACCTCGAATGTCACATCATCGAGGGCTACAATACCGGGGTAGGTTTTGGTCGCACCGGTGATGCTAAGGCGGTCGGGTGACATTTCGCAGTGATCCAACTTGGCAATTAAAGTGCCACACGCGCCCAATTAGACGCGTGCGGCTTTGGTGTAGCTTACTGAGACAACAGAACGTCGCGCAATGCGCCCATGTCTGATGTCGCATATTGATCCACATTATCCGCGGTGATCAGCGCTTGTGGTGTCGCGACAACGCGTGGAATGTCTTGACCATCCAGCATGCGCAGCACAACTTCCATCGCAATCTCGCCTGTCAGAACAGGGAAACTATCCACCGTCCCCGTCAGGTCACCTGCTCGGATCGATGCATAAGCATCAGAGATACCATCAGTGCCAAAGACCGCTGTTTGGTCCTGCAGGCCTGCCGCTTTCACAGCTTCCATTACACCCAGCGCCATGCCGTCGTTGTTGGCATAGAACCCGATAAGATCAGGGTGCTGCTGCAGGATCGTCGCGGCGGCATTAAACGCTTGCTCGCGGCTCCAGTTGGCCGGAACAGAGGCTACAACTTCGAAGCCATCTGCAGCCTCTGCCGTTTCGGTAAAGCCAGCAGTACGTTGACCTGCCGCGAAAACACCCGGCTGACCTTCGATGACAGCGACTTTGCCGCCGTCCGTGTTATCGATGAACCACTGTGCAACCCGCACACCGTTGTCTTTTTGTACGTTGCCCACGTAGTTGGCGACCAATGGGATCACCGCGTCATTGACGTTCAACACTGGCACACCTTGTGCAACGGCTGCTTCGTAAGCTGGCAATAGGTTCGCGTCCGTCTGTGGGGACAAAAGCAATGCGTTGAAGCCTTGCGTGATTAATGTCTCTGCAATGGAAAGCTGACCCAGCTGGTCACCTTCGTTGGCCGCAGCTTGGTAAACAAACTCGACACCCTTGGCTTCAGCGGTGTTGGCATAGCCTTCGCCCAAAGAGCGCCAGTATTCATTGGTTAGCGTTTTGGAAACGCCACCAACGCGGGTCCCATCTGGGACGGCAGGAAATGCGCCAAATTTGGCTTCCAGCTCGGACCAGTCCATGCGGTCCGGTTCGCTGTCAGAATTCAATGGCGATAGGTCTTGTGCGTTAGCCACACCAACCGTAAGAGCCAATGCGCTGGCCGCCAGAAGAGTTTTGATCGAAATGTTCATGGTTTCCTCCCTTAGAACGTTTGATTTTTTGAAGTTCGTTTCGCCGTTTACGACCCCTCCAAGGCCGCGTTGACAATTTGCTGTGATGCCACGGCGTCTTGCTTTCCAATCGCTTCTCCCAAACGATTGTCCGCGCTTAACCGATTTGCGGCGCGCAACAGCCCTTCGACTGTCGCGATGTTGGCTTCGCATTCCGCCACCGGATCAAGCCCGCTGGCATCGGGGAATGTGTCGAAATAAATCGCGCCATCGTACCCGTCTTTGCGAATTTGAACGAGAAGCTCCAGCGTCGCTTTGGTGTTCACCGACCCAACCATCAGCCCATCATCGCGCTTGCCGTACCCATCGTTCAGATGGACACCAAGCAGCTTAGAATGGCGGTGGATCATCGCCGCCGCAAAGGCCGGGACTTCATCCGCGTACAGGACATGGGCAAAATCGAGAGTGACACCTAGATTGGGTGATCCCGCCTCTTTGATCGCCAGAAGGGTCGTCGCCATATCTGGCAGCAAGCTAAAGGCCCGTGGCTCATTCGGTTTGTATTCAATGCTGACCTGACAGGCCGGGTCGTGGTCGGCGACTTCGCGAATTGCATCGACCTCATCGGCCCACATCTTGTTGTAGTCGGCTTGAAAACTGTAATCGAACCCGTCCTGCCCCAACCAGATGGTCATCAGATCGGCGCCTGTTTCTCTGGCGGCGTCGATGCCCTTTTTCGTCAGGTCGATTGCTTCTTGCCGTATCTTTGGATCAGGATGGGTAAACGCACCCAGCTTGAAGCCAGGATTGGTATAGTAGCGCATCGCAAGACCATTCACACCCAATCCCAAATCTGCAAGTCTGCGGGTCTGTGCCTTGATGTCGTCGCCTGCATGATCGGGGTAGTTCAGATCAAGGTCAGTCAGTCCTTTGGCAGTAGCGGCGCGTTCAGCCATTTGCATAGGCGATGGCTTGCCCGCCAGGTCGGGCCAATATGCATGCGCATTCGACGCAAACGAATTCAAACGGGTCGCGTAGCGGTGTGATGTCATGATGCCCTCCGATTTCTTTACAGATTTACGGACTTTTGTGAAGTTGGCAACCTAAAAGTGAAGAAAATATGGAAGTCTATATTTATCAATTACTTAATCTGTAACTCCCTATTTAATTGCTCGCTGGTTTTGGGTGCAACATTAGCAAGCATTTAGCTATCGCTGGAGCTTACTCTATGCTGGTCATCCGAAAAGACGCTTAAAACACTGCTGCCGAAAGCTGTTCTTATTGACTGCCAAGGTCTGCTTTGATCATTCTGTGTCGGCATTTT
>CAZJAW010000106.1:0-7535 GCA_964544035.1 uncultured Rhodobacterales bacterium | reverse complement strand
ACATAGATGAGGGCAAACGTCTGCTTAGCGTACTTGAAAAACAACTCAGCGACCGCGATTGGATCACTGGTGCGTATTCCATTGCTGATATCGCAATAGCCCCTTGGCTCAATGCTCTTGATTTTTATGAGGCCAAAGACGCGGTTGGCTGGGACGACCACAAAAACCTTGTCGCATATGTGGACCGCTTTATGGCGCGCGCCGCTGTGCAAAAAGGCAAGAATATCCCGCCGCGCCCCTGACTTTCCCGAATTTGGGTTCAAAACACACCACATGCCTTGGAAAGGGGTCAAGCTTCCCCCTTCTAAGGCCAAGGCTATTCAGCGCAGCCATCTTCAGGTCGTGCGCCGCATTCCATCAGCAATCTTTTCAGCGATCATGATGGTGGGCGCATTTGTGTTACCGCCAAGGAGGCGCGGCATAAGTGACGCATCCACCACCCGCAGCCCTTCCACCCCATGAACCCGTCCTGCAGGGTCAGTAACCGACATCTCGTCATGCCCCATGCGGCAGGTGCCAACGGGGTGGTAAATCGTGTCTGAACGCGCCCGAATGTCTGCCTCAAGAGCTGCATCCGACCCATCATGGGCATAGAGTTTTTCACCCCGCCACGGTGCCAGTTCAGGGGCATCAAGTATGCTCTCCATTGCCCGTGCGCCACGCATCAACACCTGCAAGTCGCGCGGATCACCCAAGAAATTGGGATCAATCCGCGGCGGTGCATTGGGGTCAGACGATTGCAAACCAACATGTCCGCGACTTTCGGGGCGCAGCACGCAAACATGACAGGAATAGCCAAAACGAAAGTGAAGCTTGCGCATATGTTGATCAACAATGCCGATAACAAAGTGCAGCTGCAGATCAGGGCGGGTGAGGCCCGGCTCGGATTTCAAGAATGCCCCGCCTTCCGCATAGGGCGACGCGAACAGACCCGATCCATCCTTGCGCCAACGCAGCCCGGCACGGGCTAAATCCTGCAAGCCTTTGGGACCCAAACCAACCACGTCGTCTCGCTTGGAGTAATAACTGATGATGTAATCCAGGTGATCCTGCAGGTTCTGTCCCACACCCGGCGATTCATGCACCACGTCAAGGCCATGCGCCGCCAGTTCATCCCGCGGCCCGATCCCAGACAACAACAGCAACTGTGGCGATCCAAAGGCCCCAGCGGAAAGGATCACTTCGCGCCCTGCCTCTACAAACTTGACGGCACCTTGATGGCGTACACGCGCGCCGACGGCACGACCCTCCAACATCTCGACCTTTTGCGTCACTGCGCGGGTCATCACTGTCAGGTTTCGCCGGGCCAATACGTCATCTGGCAAATAGGCCGCCGCCGCAGACCAGCGCTCCCCCTTGGACGGACCGGAATGGGCTTGCGTCACTTGGTAGAGGCCTATGCCTTCCTGTTCAGGGCCATTGAAATCCGCACGCTCTGGTATCTGCGCGGCAGTACCAGCTTGCACAAAAGCACGGGTGATCGCGCGCGGTTCTGATTGATCCGCAACTTGCAACGGGCCATCTGCGCCATGTAGATCGTCTTCGCCCCAAACATTGCCTTCAGAGCGTTTGAAATAAGGGAGCACCGCGTCCCAATTCCACCCTTCGGCCCCTAAGTCTGCCCATTCGTCATAATCGCTCTTGTGCCCGCGCACGTACAACATCGCATTAATCGCACTGGATCCACCAAGGGCGCGACCGCGCGGCTGAAACCCACGCCGCCCGTTCAAACCCGGTTGGGGTTCTGTGTGGAACGCCCAGTTGTTGATCTTGGGCCGCCCCGAGATCATGCCCGCCACCAAAGCAGGCGCACGCACCAACAAACCGCGCCCTGTGCCGCCCGCCTCGATCAGACAGACAGAAACATCCGCATCCTCACTTAACCGAGACGCCATGACACAACCTGCAGAACCGCCGCCGACAATCACATAGTCAAATTTCATCGATGGCCCTCCCTAGACAGGTTTTGACATCAATAACGGACTAGAACCGGCGCGATTTCCAGTCGGTCACGCCCATTTTATGCGTCAAATTCAACCCACAGCTACCGTGTTTTTCGATCAGCTGGGCAGCGCGCCCGTTAGCACGTAACGCAAAATCTCAACCACTTGTGCTGGCTCCTGCGCGACAGCAAGCGCTGCGGCATCCACCTCTTTTAACGCATGCGCATGGTCCGGCCCATGCAGAATAATCAGTGATTTACCCAAAGCTGCCGCATAGCCGGCATCAAAAGCCGCATTCCATTGCTTGTATTGGTCACCAAACCGCACAACGACCACATCCGCGTCCGCAATACCTTTACGGGTCCGGATTGCGTTCACCATGGCGCCCTTGTGGTCATGCCAAAATTTATTTGGTTCCGCGCCTAGGATGGCAACGCCGCAATCATCGCTCGCCGCATGATCAGTTACCGGGCCACTGAACGTCACATCCAGTCCTTGCGCGCCGTCAATGATCTGCTCACGCCAGTCCGTGTGGATTTCGCCAGAGAGGTAAACGGTCAACATGTGCGTGCTCCTTTTGCATAAGCGTCACGCCCATCCTGCCCGTTTAGAGGGTAATGGCAAGGGGCAGCGCCGTACCTTTAGCCTCGTAACGCGCCGCCCGTCGCTTTGGTCACTTTTTCAACGACCTTGTGACCCACGGCCTCAATATCGGCATCCTTTAAGGTTGCTGCTCGGGGTTGCAGGCGCACGGTGATCGCAAGCGATTTCTTACCTTCACCCAAGCTGCCGCCGATGAATTCATCAAACACGCGCACATCCTCGATCAGATTTTTGTCCGCGCCTTTGGCCGCATTGACCAAGGTCAACGCTTCGACTTCGGCATCCACCACAAAGGCAAAGTCACGTTCGACGGCCTGCAAATCACTGATGTCTAAAGCGCCGCGATTGGCGCCCGCTTTGCGCGGCATTGGGATCTCGGCTGGCCATAGGGTAAAGGCCATAGCCGGACCTTTGATGTCCATCGCCTCAAGCACACGCGGGTGTAGTTCACCATAAACGCCAAGAACTTTTTTGGGTCCAAGACAGATCTTGCCGTGGCGACCCGGATGCCACCAGCCCTGAGCGCCGCGCAGAATTTGCACCTTGGCAGGGGCGCCCATCGCGGCCAAAACAGCCTCGGCATCTGCCTTGACGTCGTACACATCGACAGCGCGGGATGCGCCATGCACATCCTTGGGGCCTGTGCGGCCAACAAGCAGGCCCGAGACCAGCAAATGCTGCTCGCCCGGTTCACCACCGTGAAAGACGGCGCCAACCTCGAACAATGACACATCCATAAGCCCGCGCGCCTGATTGCGCGCCGCAGCCTGTAGTAGACCGGGCAGCAAATCGGGGCGCATGTGGCTCATGTCGGTAGAGATCGGGTTTTCTAGCCGTGTCGCATCATCGCCGCCGCCAAACAGTGCGGCCGAGGCCTGATCGATGAAGCTGTAGGTCACACATTCATTGTAACCCAAAGCAGCTGCCGTGCGCCGCGCGACCTGTTCGCGGCGCTGCATTGGCGTCATCACAGGTTTAGGCACACCGTCATTGATGCGCGGCAGGGGTCGCCCTTGCAATTTGGTCAGGGATGCAATGCGCGCGACTTCTTCGACAAGGTCGGCTTCGCCCATCACATCCGGACGCCAGCTGGGCACATGAGCCATATCGCCTTCGAGACGGAAACCCAGTGCAGTCAGAGTCTGACGCTGTTCAGATTCTGGGATGTCCATCCCCACAAGACTTTGCACCCGCGCCGCGTTCAAGCGATAGGCGCGCGCGGTCTGCGGCACTTCACCCGCCTGCACGCGGCTCGACACTTCGCCGCCCGCATGTTCGACAATCATCTCACAGGCCATATCAAGCCCTTGCGGTGTGAATGCCGGATCAATCCCGCGCTCAAATCGATAGCGTGCATCCGAATTGATCTTTAGCGCGCGCCCCGTATAGGCCGTGCGGACTGGATCAAAATAGGCAGCCTCGACAAACACGTTCACTGTCTCGGCTGTGCAGCCCGTACGCGCACCGCCCATGACGCCGCCGATACTTTCAACACCGGTCGCGTCCGAAATCAGAGTCATATCCGGGCCGAACGTGTATTCCTTTTCGTCCAGTCCCACCAACGTCTCGCCACCTGCGGCACGGTGAACACGCAACGCGCCACCTTCGATTTTATCCGCGTCAAACACGTGCAACGGACGGTTGAGGTTGAACGTGAAGTAGTTGGTCACATCCACAAGAAATGAAATCGGACGCAGGCCGATGGCACGCAAACGGTCCTGCAGCCATTCCGGGCTAGGACCATTATTGACGCCACGGATATGGCGGCCAAAAAACACAGGGCATTGATCCCGCGTGTCGTCATCAATCGCTACGGATATTGGCGAGGGATAGTCCCCATCGACATTCGCATCGGGCAACGCTTTGAGTGTGCCTAGACCTCGTGCCGCCAAATCACGCGCAATACCGTGGACACCCAGCGCATCAGGGCGGTTGGGCGTGATGGCGATTTCGATCACTGGGTCAACTTTGGCCGGATCATTTTGCGCCAGCCAATCCACAAACCGGTCGCCCACTTCGCCGGATGGCAATTCGATGATACCGTCATGTTCGTCTGACAGCTCCATCTCGCGTTCAGACGCCATCATGCCGAAACTTTCGATGCCTCGGATTTTGCCCACTCCGATTGTGGTGTCGATTCCGGGCACGTAGACGCCGGGTTTGGCGACAACGACTGTGATGCCTTCGCGGGCGTTAGGGGCACCGCAGATGATTTGTTTCATCCCCTCATCCGTGTTGACCTGACAGACGCGCAAGCGATCCGCATCGGGGTGCTTTTCGGCGCTGACGACCTTGCCGATGGTAAAGTCGGCCAACTTGGCACCGCGATCTTCGACGCCTTCGACCTCTAGGCCAAGATCAGTCAGCGCATAGGTGATCTCGTCCACAGTCGCGGTGGTGTCGAGGTGCTCTTTCAGCCAGGAAAACGTGAATTTCATCGATCAATTGCCCTTGGATACGCGGTGGCACTGCAATGGCAAGAATCGCGCCAAGGTGCAAGCGTGGCGCAGGTGTCCTGCGCCGTCTTACACAACCGATGTCAAGAAAGGCGCAGTCATCCTGCGCCAGACTTCAAGGATATACAGGCGGGCGATCCAACAATTCGTCCAATTGCCGCGCGATCCAGCCATGTGGGATGAAATGCCCCCCCGGATGGATGTCGAGACTGACCTTTTGGCCCTCTGCGCACTCCCATGTCCGGCGGGTTAACGTCAAAATCTCGACTGCAGCCCAATCGGTTGGCGCGCTCGCCGGTCCGTTACATCCCATCTGGTCACGCCACAGCGCAACGGGTCCTGTCTCGTCCCGGCCGGGGCCAAAGGGGAAATCCAGAACATTGTCCTTCAGGCCGTGCACATGGCGCACCTCTTGCGGAGCTTGCGCGCACTCGTGATCATCAACGATACCCGATATGCCCAAAAGCGCGCGGATATTCATTTCTGCACCGCGATCACACGCAACACGCCACGCCATAATGGACCCATAAGAATAACCGGAAATAAAAATGTTATCCGCATCGATGGGGTAACGTTTGGCCACGTCTTCCAACACATCCGCTGCAAACTGTACGTCATCGGTTTCAGGCCACCACATATCCCACGTTTTGCGTTGCCCATTGGGCGCAATCAACAACACACCACGCCGCCTTGTCGCACCAGAAATGCGCTGGTGCTTTACCGGCAAAGCGCCGGTGCGCTGCCAGCCATGGAAATGGATCAACACTGGCATGGCACTTTCGCCATCCCAATCGTCGGGCTCCTTCACATGGTAGGACCGGTCGCCCAATTCACAGGGCACATCCAAAACACAATCGCGTTGCCACGGGCCCATGGCAACGGCAGGAAGGGCCCAGATCAGGGCCATCAAGCAAATCAAATATCTCATAGGTCGCAAGCTACGGAACCACGCGGCAGTGTCACGTCAAATTATCGTGGCCACGTCGTTAGCGACACTTTACCGCCCCCGGCCTACGTCCATACCGAAGAAATGGCGCAAAAATGAACCGCTTTGCACGCGCCGCCATACCCAAGTGCCTTTCCGCAACAGATCAGCCTTCAAACACGGACCAACCGGTGAAACGCGCCACATGATTGGCCGCCTCGGTTCCGACTTTGGAATTCCCGTAATTGTTTAACCCTGGTGACCAGACCGCAATCGACGCCTTACCCGGAGCGATGATCAGAATGCCTCCACCCACACCGCTTTTGCCGGGAAGACCCACGCGAAAGGCGAAATCGCCCGACCCATCATAATGCCCACATGTCATCATCAGCGCATTGATGCGCCGCGCCCGTTGCGACGAAAGTTGCATTGGCACGTTAGGAAAATCTGCCAGAACCCGCCCGGCCCGCGCCAGTTGATCCGTGGTCATGGCGATGGCGCACTGATGGAAATAGGTGCCCAGGGTCAAATCCGCCGGGTTCCTCAAATTGTCAAAGGACGCGAGGTAGTGGGCAAGGGCCGCATTGCGATGCCCTGTGGATTTCTCAGACAAAGCCACAGATTTGTCGATGTGGATGTTTTCATCTTCTGCGGCCGCACGCAGGAAATCCAGCAGCTCGGCCAATGTGTCTTTTGGCATCCGTCCTTCCAACAGCGCATCAGTGGTGACCAACGCACCCGCATTGATGAAAGGATTACGCGGACGGCCCTTTTCGCGCTCAAGCAACACGATGGAATCAAAAGACGTCCCAGAGGGCTCGCGCCCCACACGACTCCAAAGCTGGTCGCCAATACGCCCCAACACACAGGCGAGCGTGAATACTTTGGATACGCTTTGAATTGAAAACGGTGTCTCGTTTTGCCCTGCTGAAAGCACCTGCCCGTCTGGCAACGCCACCGAAATGGCAAACTGTTTGACAGGCACATCCGCAAGTTCGGGGATGTAGTCGGCCACTTTACCCCAATCCGTGCGATCAATCATCGTCCCGTTCAGCTCGTCCAAAAAAGATTGGAGCGCTTCAGGCGATGGGCTGTTCATGGGCTGTGTCCTTTCGGGTTTTACCTGCTGAGACCACCATGCAGCGTCGGCACATCCAGCGCCGAAAAGCCATAGTGGCGCAGCCAGCGCAGGTCGCTGTCAAAGAAGGCGCGCAAATCAGGGATACCATATTTAAGCATCGCAATGCGGTCGATGCCCATGCCAAAGGCAAAGCCCTGCCATTCTTCGGGATCGATTCCACCAGCCTGCAGAACTTTGGGATGCACCATGCCAGAGCCAAGGATTTCGAGCCAATCATCGCCCTCGCCCACTTTCAGTGTGCCACCTTCCCATGAACAACGGATATCGACTTCCGCTGATGGTTCTGTGAACGGGAAGTGGGAGGCGCGGAAGCGGATGTCGACGTTGTCTACTTCGAAATAGGATTTCACGAACTCTTCCAGCACCCACTTCAAGTTCGCCATGGAGATATCTTTGTCGATCGCCAGCCCTTCGACCTGATGGAACATCGGGGTGTGGGTCTGGTCGTAATCCGCACGGTACACGCG
>CAZJAW010000105.1:2501-7536 GCA_964544035.1 uncultured Rhodobacterales bacterium | reverse complement strand
TATTACAACCGCGCCCGTAAGGTGCGGACCCTGATCAAGAAGGACTTTGAGGATGTGTTTGCGCAAGGCGTCGATGCAATCCTGACCCCGGCCACACCGTCGGCGGCCTTTGGGTTGGGCGAAGCCTCGGACGATCCAGTGGCGATGTATCTGAACGACGTCTTCACCGTCACCGTCAACATGGCGGGCCTACCCGGCATCGCCGTGCCTGCGGGCGTGGATGCGCAAGGTCTACCCTTGGGGCTGCAATTGATTGGGCGCCCTTGGGAAGAAGGCGATCTGCTGAACACCGCCTATGCATTGGAAACCCGCGCTGGATTTGTGGCCAAACCGAACAAATGGTGGTAATGTTCCGCAAACAGAACCCAAAAAGGGTAGAGCAGAAATGATGATCCGCAGTTTTCTTGTCCTTGGGGCAACAGTTATATTGTCCGCGTGCCAACCTGCTGTCCCGGACAGCGGTTTAGGTGTGCCTGATCGTGGTCGCGGTGTCGGCTTTGATGACCCAAGTACGCTGGCTGCCCGCCAAGCGCGTGAGGCGCAGCTTGCCGGCCCTATCGTTGCGCCAGCAGGTCCCAACGTGCCTGTTGCGCCCTCTGTTGGCACGCAGCCGCTACCTTCCACAAATGACACCAATGTCGCAGCACAAAGACAAAACAGTCCGCGGGCTGTGTCAGACCCTCAAGGGCTTGATGCGGAACTTGCACAGATCGCCAGGCAAAATGATGCAGCCGCGGCACAGGGAAATTCTGGACAAAGCGTTGTAAACGCAAGCCCGTCAAATGCCGCGCCGCCCATTCTGAACAATCCCGGTATTTCTGATGAAAACAACTTTGATGCTGTGTCATCGCGCGAATCCATCGAAAGCGATGCGGCCCGGATCGCGTCCAATCGGCAGCAATACGAAGTGATTCAACCAACAGCTTTGCCAAGCCGCGCAGGGGACACGCAACCCAACGTCGTGCAATACGCGCTGCAGTCAAACCACCCTTTGGGCACCAAAGTATACCGCCGCGCCGGCCTCGCGTCGGCGGCAAAATTCCAAAGAAACTGCGCGCAATATAATTCGGCTGATGAAGCACAGATCGAATTTCTGACGTTGGGCGGACCAGAGCGCGATCGAAAGGGTCTGGACCCGGATGGCGACGGCTTTGCCTGTGCTTGGGATCCGACCCCATTCCGACGCGCTGCGAACGGCTAAGCATGTGGTGGACATCCACCAACATCCCTCTCCGAATTGCGGTCCTCGTCGTGACGGGCTGACCCCACGCTTTGTCGTGATCCACTATACTGCGATGGCCGACGCTGAGGCGGCGATAGATCGACTGTGCGATCCACAACACGAAGTCTCTGCGCATTACGTGCTCTGTAAGACGGGACGGATCACGCAATTGGTGGGCGAAGGTGCGCGGGCATGGCATGCGGGTGCGGGGTCTTGGCGTGGGCTAGATGATATCAATTCGCGCTCTATCGGGATTGAGCTTGATAATAACGGGCAGGGTCCTTTCACTGAGCCGCTCATGCAAAGTTTGGAACAGCTTCTCGCGCCGATGCTGGCAGCATGGGACATCCCGCCGGAAAACGTAATTGGCCATTCTGAGTTGGCACCAGGGCGCAAAGTCGATCCGGGTCCGCATTTCGACTGGATACGGCTTGAGGCGCAAGGGCTTGCTCGGACGCGTGGATGTGATCCCGGGCCAAACAATCCCAGTCTTGAAACCTTTGCCAAGGTCGCGCGTTCGGCTGGTTATACTGCGGATGTAGACCCCGAAACACTTCTGGCGGCCGTCCGCCTGCGCTATCGACCTTTCAAAACCGGCCCCATCGAACCGCAGGATTTCACGCCTATCGGTCACGCAGCACTTTGGGCCTAGTGCGTCAGCGACTTCATTGTTCCTAAAAAACTCCCGCCGGAGGCTCCGACAATGGCCAAACACACTGCTTCCCCCATTGACGCACCCCACTGGCACCCCGTAAGGCAACCCTCGCGCGGAGGGGCGGATGGCCGCCAACGGGCGCTAGCTTAGGCCAGCACCCTTGGAGGAAAGTCCGGACTCCCAAAAGACACGGTGCCGGGTAACGCCCGGGCGGGGTAACCCGACGGATAGCGCCACAGAAAACAAACCACCTTGTGGGTTTTCAGGGGTTCGCCTCTGTCGAAACAAGGCCAGGGTGAAACGGTGGGGTAAGAGCCTACCGCCGGGCTGGCAACAGCCCGGGCATGGCAAGCCCCACCGGGAGCAATGCCAAATAGGGACCGCGTGTTGCGCAAGCAACGGGGCTGCTTTTGCCTCAGCAGGTCCGGGTTGGCAGCTAGAGGGGTGTTGGTAACAGCACCTTAAGAGGAATGGTCATCTCGGGGCGGGCAACCGTCCTAGACAGAATCCGGCTTACAGCCCCTCCGCGCATTTTGACGAAATGTCCCGCACTGTTTCACGAAACATGTGTGGATCTGTGTGCGGCGTGGTTGGGAACTGGCCGGGCGCGCTTTGCCCCCGACCAGTTTTCCATGATGTGAAAATCAGGCCTAGCTTTGCAGCAGCGTGTCGCCTTTATGTAGGCCAACCACGACCAGAACCGTGGCACCAATGACCCAGTAATACAGAGCATCAAGCCCCGTGAAACCAAGCACAAATGGCGCAATCACGAAGACCGCGCCCACCATCGCGTCCACGGTCAAATGCAATTTGTACGGCAACACGCGAAGCAGGCCAAGATGGTGATCGGTCAAAATGGTCAGAACCAATGCCGCGATGCCGGTGGCAACCGAAAGCCAAAAGGCCAGCGGACTGGATTGGCCCAAGCCAAGCAGAAACGGCATTGCAACAAGCCCTGCAGCCACCGGGTAATCGAGGTAGGCGTGGATATCTTTGGTGATGAAGCGGATAGACATGGTGGTCTCCTCAAATCGGGTATGACGCGAAATGCGCTGTGGTGTTCAAATTGGGAACCAATCAGTTCCATACAAGACACGCTTGTTCAGGTAAGGGTGATCAGGTGCAGTGTTGATCTTTGATCGACGCAGTTTGCACGCGGATACGAGGCTTTCTGCGCCTCAGCCGCCAAACCGATCCGAACCGGGGTTGACTCGCGCCCCGCTCGCGGTAAAAGCGGCGCTCATACGAATTTTCCCGTAGGTGTGCCCGAAAGCTCATCCGCGATGCAGGAGACAAGAAGATGGCCAAGCCAACCACAATCAAAATCCGCCTGAACTCGACCGCAGGCACGGGCCACTTCTATGTGACCAAAAAGAACGCGCGCACAATGACCGAAAAGATGGTCGTCAAAAAGTATGACCCCGTTGTGCGCAAACACGTTGAATACAAAGAAGGCAAGATCAAGTAAGATCGACTTTCTTCGTTGTTTCAAAGGGCCGCGCCGCAAGGACGCGGCCTTTTTGTTTTTAAGGGGATATCTTGTGCAAAGGGTGATGAT
Organism: uncultured Rhodobacterales bacterium; assembly: GCA_964544035.1. Taxonomy (GTDB): domain Bacteria; phylum Pseudomonadota; class Alphaproteobacteria; order Rhodobacterales; family Rhodobacteraceae; genus Tateyamaria. The sequence goes on along the minus strand of CAZJAW010000105.1, from coordinate 4,101 downwards.
TGTTGGCGGGTCTGGATCGGGCAAAAGCACTTTGGCCCGCGCACTGGGCGTCCGGACTGGCTTACCTGTGCATCACATGGATCACATCCACTGGATGCCGGATTGGCAGGCGCGCCCACGCGATAAACGACGCGAGATGGCGCTAGAAGTTGAATGCGGTGATCGTTGGATTTTTGAAGGTGGGTTTTCGACGACCTACGCGCATCGCATGTCGCGTGCAGATACGTTTGTCTGGCTCGATCTGCCTGTGGCGTTGCGCATGTGGCGCGTCACGGCGCGTCTTGTGCGGTATTGGGGGCAGGAACGTCCAGATATGGCGCAAGGTTGCACCGAAGGGTTTCACAGTGAGACTTTGTCGTTTTACCGCTGGATTTGGGACACGCGCCAATCTGGGCGCACACGTATTCTGGAGCTGCTTAAGACGGCGCATCCCGACCTCAGCGTCCATCACTTGAACTCTCGCGCTGCAGTGGATCGGTTTTTGGACGGCATCCCATGCTAATCCGGCCATCAACCCTAAGCGATTTGGCCGCGGTTGATGCGTTGCTGGCGCGGACCTACCCCAAATTGCTCAAGGCAGATTACCCGCCTTCCGTTCTGGTCACAGCCTTGCCATTGATTTCCCGGGCGCAGCCTAAGTTACTCACCTGCGGCACTTATTATGTGGTCGAGGATGACGCGGTCATTCTTGGGGCTGGGGGATGGACACAGGATGCCAAACAGCCTGACCTTGGTCACATCCGCCATGTGGTTACGGATGATCGCGCGTTGCGGCGTGGGGTCGGGCGGGCTTTGATGCAGCACTGTTTTGAGGCGGCGCGCGCCACAGGCGTACAACGGATGGAATGCTGGGCGACGCGCACGGCCGTTTCGTTTTACAAGGCGGTCGGTTTCGCAGAGTTGGGTCCAATGGATGTGGAATTGTCCGCCGGCATCAGCTTTCCTTCCGTTCGCATGTTGCGTGATTTGTAGGCCGGGTGTGATCCAATTGCGCGCCTTGCGGCGCACGCCATTTTTGATTTTGGAACGCCGTTTTACACGGGCCTGTCTGCCGGTTGTCCGTCCAACGTTTCATAACGGCGTGTGTCGGTGGTGCGGTCATAGATCAACACGCGATCCTTATTCGGATAGGTCACACGGTCTGCAGGAGCGCGGGTGCCGATCACCATGTACCGCACAGGCGCATCTGTGTGGTTGTGCATGGAGTGCCCAACTGCATCACCCGCCCGCCAACATGCGGCGTCGCCGGGGTGCAATTCGAACTCATCATCACCTTCGATCAAAGTAATCCGGCCAGACAGAATCAGTATCATTTCGTCTTCGGTCGCGTGCCAATGCGTATGTGAGCTGCGTGAGCCGGGTGGCAGTTCTTCGATGAAGGCACCGAATTGCGTTAGACCTGCTGTGTCGCTGATCAGTTCGGCGCGGTAAGGGCCAAGCGGATCGTCAGCGTCTGCGGTTTCAATACGGGAAGAGCCTGCTTTAATGATTGTCACTGGATGTCTCCGGGGAACAAAAAAGGGCCGATCGCGGTGATCGGCCCTTTTGTAACTGTATTGTCGAAAAGGTCGCTATTCGCCTTGACCCATAAACATCAACA
>CAZJAW010000105.1:0-2401 GCA_964544035.1 uncultured Rhodobacterales bacterium | reverse complement strand
TTGTAACTGTATTGTCGAAAAGGTCGCTATTCGCCTTGACCCATAAACATCAACAAGAACTGGAACATGTTTAGGAAAGAGATGTAGAGGCTCAGCGCGCCGTCGGACGCGGCTTTGTCCAGCCATTCCTGATCACCGTGGGCTGCGTGTGCCACATAGGTGTTTTTGATGTCCTGTGTGTAGTACGCGGTCAGGCCAGCAAAGATCAGAATGCCGATCATGGAAATCGCATACATCATCGCAGGTGACTGCAGGAACATGTTGATGACCATCGCAACGATCAGGCCAATCACACCCATCATCAGGAAGGTGCCCATACCACTCAGGTTTTTCTTAGTGGTGTAGCCCCAAAGGCTGAGGCCCGCGAATGCAATTGCGGTGACAAGGAACGTCTGAACAATTGAGTAGGGGGTAAAGACCAAGAAGATCGAGCTCATCGAGAGGCCCATTGCGGCCGCAAAGATGAAAAAGCCCAGTTGTACTGTGGCCGCAGACCCGCGGCGCATCAAAGCACCCCAGCCGAACAGCAAGAAGGCCAGTGGGCCAAACATGATGACAAAACGCAGCGGCGTTGTGTAGATCAGCGTGCCCAGGCCTGTCAGGTATTGGCCTTCGCGCAATGCGACGGTGGCCCCTGTTGGGTCGGACGTAACCGAAAGGCCAGCAATGGCCCAAGCAGCGAGTGCTGTGATTAGCATGCCTACAGACATCGTGCCGTAGACTTTGTTCATATGGGCGCGAAGCCCTGCGTCGATCTGTGCGGCTTGTGTACCAGCCGTTGTCCGGATCGTATTCAACTCAGCCATTATGACCTCCAATTGATACCAGTTGGCGACACATGACATGCCGCAGCGCGGACGTAGACCCGCATTGTGTCAAATATCGGGTGGTTGGCTGTGTGTTTCAAGGTTTTTTCGCATAGCTTTTGGCGGTAGGCGGCGTCTTTCCAACGGTTTTTGTCGAAAATTGTGTCAATCTGCCGCAGCCTACCTGTTTTTTGCTTAGCTGCGCCATGTTGTTGGCACATCCCAGATGGGTTTTGCGGCCTCTTTTGCGGCGCTTGATGCGCTGATGCCAATGTCTTCCAAAGCGTGCGCATCAAGCTGGGCCAATGCGCGGCGCGACTGCCAGACCGCCAAGGCGTTCAACAGGGAAAAACGAGGGGCTGCTTTGCGTACTGCGACGCGGTCATTGCGGGAGGTGTATTCGGTCAGTGCCATGAGTTCTCTCCTTGTAAAAAGTGATGGTTCGGTCTGCTTTCATCAAAGCTCTTGATGTATATGACGCACTGTGGCACATTTTGAAAACGAATGATTGTTATGCGTTACATCAAGGATGTTGATATGAGAAATTTAGACGTCACCACTTTGCGCTCTTTTGTTGCTGTTGCTGAAAGTGGCGGTGTGACGCGGGCTGCGGGATTTCTGCATCTGACACAATCGGCGGTATCGATGCAGTTGAAGCGGCTTGAGGAATTACTTGGCCTTGATCTGTTTGACAGATCAGGGCGGAGCATTGCGTTGACGGCCTCTGGCGAACAGTTGCTGGTCTATGCGCGTCGCATGGTGTCTTTGAATGATGAGGTGATTACGCGGCTCACGGATCAGGCTTATGAAGGAGAGATCACGCTGGGGGTGCCACATGACATTGTCTATCCAGCGATCCCACAGGTCCTGAAACAATTTAACGCCGCTTTTCCACGGGTAAAGGTTCAGCTCGACAGCTCGTTTACGCTGCGTTTGAAGTCGGAGTACGCCAAAGGTGCCTGCGACATTATCTTGACCACAGAAACGGGCGTGGATCAGGGCGGTGAAGAACTGGCCATCAAGCCGCTGTGCTGGGTCGGCGCGCCCGGAGGGTCGGCATGGCGACAACAACCCCTAAAGTTGGCTTTTGGGCGGCTGTGCACGTTCCGCCCTCGGGTGATTGAGCATCTGGACGAAGCGGGTATTCCATGGGACGTGGTGGTCGAAACCGAAAGTGATCGCACAATAGAAGCGACGGTGAGCGCAGACTTGGCCGTTCATACTATGATCGAAGGGACTGAACCGCCGCATCTTGACCGTATCGACCACGGTGGCGCCTTGCCGGAATTACCGGCGCATCGCATTAACCTTTATGGTGCATCGCGCAGCGGCGGTAATGAAGTACACGAAGCGTTGGTGTCCATGTTGCGTCGTGCGTTCAAAGCACCCGAGGCGGTCCATTTGCGTACAGTGTCCGGCAATTAGCGGCTATTCGATTCGTCGAAACGTCGGTCGGTTTTGGTTGCGATGAGCGGTAATCCGCTACCTATGAGGGCAGTTTTTGTGCACAAAGATGCTGCGCTGCGGCTTAGCGTTTTATTGGCGGTTTTGCACCCTTGGGTTGAGTGGGCGTCATCAGTTGCTAAAGTATTGAT
>CAZJAW010000104.1:0-7582 GCA_964544035.1 uncultured Rhodobacterales bacterium | reverse complement strand
CCGCTGCCACCTCGGCCTTGGTTGCCCGCACGTTGGCGCCCAAAGGGGCGAAGACGATGGCGATGATTGGCAATGGCGCGCAGTCTGAATTCCAAAGCCTCGCGATGAAGGCCATTGCAGGCATCACCCATGTGCGGATTTATGACATCGACCCAGAAGCGACGGCCAAATGTGCACGCAACCTCGCAGACACAGGCTTGATCGTGACCGCATGCCGCACCGCCGAAGAAGCGATTGAAGGCGCGCAAATCCTAACAACCTGCACCGCAGACAAGGCCTATGCGACCATCCTAACGGACAACATGGTTGGTGCCGGCGTGCATATCAACGCCATCGGTGGCGACTGCCCCGGCAAAACTGAAATTGCGCCTGCGATACTTGAGCGCGGCGACATCTTTGTGGAATATCCCCCCCAAACCCGTGTCGAAGGTGATATCCAGCAACTGGCAGAGGACCACCCTGTCACCGAAATCTGGCAGGTGATCACGGGCCAGCGCCCGGGTCGCACCGACGACAAACAGATCACCATCTTTGACAGCGTCGGTTTTGCGATCGAAGACTTCTCGGCTCTGCGCTTTGTACGAGATAAAGTCGCCGGGACAGACTTCTTCCACCCACTTGATCTGCTGGCCGATCCAGATGACCCGCGTGATCTGTTTGGCATGTTAACGCGCGCTCAGACGTAAGGGTTGGTGGGCGGGCGCCTTTGCCAAAGGCAAACAGACTGATCCACCAAACAAAAACGGCGCGCCCGAAGGTGCGCCGTTCAATTCTCTAGACAACATTCGCCTTAGGCAAATTTAGTCGTCGCGATGCACCTTCTCGCGGCGCTCGTGCTTTTCCTGCGCTTCAAGGCTCATAGTCGCGATTGGACGCGCATCCAAACGTTTGAGCGAGATCGGCTCGCCCGTGACCGAGCAGTAGCCATATTCACCTTCATCAATACGGCGCATCGCGCTGTCGATCTTGGACACCAACTTGCGCTGACGGTCGCGGGTGCGCAGCTCCAGCGCCCGGTCGGTTTCTTCAGAGGCACGGTCCGTAACATCAGGGATGTTACGCGTGCCGTCTTGCAAAGATTCGATTGTGTCTTTGCTGCCCGCAAGCAGCTCAGATTTCCACGCCAGCAACTTGCGGCGGAAATACTCAACTTGCCGTTCGTTCATAAACGGTTCGGATTCGGCGGGACGATAATCGTCCGGCAGGAATACTTCCTGTTTCATAGGCTTCCCCTCAACTCGACTGACTTCGCCCATACACGGCTCCCTGAGGTCTCCGGATAGTGTTCCGGTCAGCTCCCTGCGCCAGCATCTAACGAAGGCTGGACAGATTGTCACTACCCATTCCCGTTGCAATTTTGGTAAAAGCATCGTGATGAAGTAACTTGCGCAACAGGGTGAACTCAAATGAAATTCCAAGGCACCGACGCCTATATCGCAACGGACGATCTCACAATTGCCGTCAATGCAGCCGTCACGCTTGAACGCCCGTTGCTCGTCAAGGGAGAACCCGGCACAGGCAAAACCGAACTGGCCAAACAGGTATCGCGATCGCTTGGGCTACGCCTGATTGAATGGAACATTAAATCCACCACCCGCGCCCAACAGGGCCTTTACGAATATGATGCTGTATCGCGATTGCGCGACAGCCAGCTTGGCGAAGACCGCGTTCATGACGTGTCCAACTACATCAAAAAGGGCAAGCTTTGGGAGGCCTTCGAGGCAGACGAAAAAGTGGTTTTGTTGATAGACGAGATCGACAAAGCCGACATTGAGTTCCCCAACGACTTGCTGCAGGAACTCGATAAGATGGAGTTCTTTGTTTACGAGACCGGCGAGACTATCAAGTCGCGCCATCGCCCTGTCATCATCATCACCTCAAACAATGAAAAAGAACTGCCCGACGCCTTTCTGCGCCGTTGCTTTTTCCACTACATCCAATTCCCAGATATGGAGACGATGAAACAGATCGTTGCCGTCCATCACCCGGACATCAAACAGGCGCTGTTGACCACGGCCCTCACACAGTTTTTCGAAATTCGCGACCAACAAGGGTTGAAAAAGAAGCCTTCAACTTCTGAAGTTTTGGATTGGCTCAAACTGCTACTGGCCGAAGATTTAAGCGCTGAGGACCTGAAACAAGGGGGTGCAGATAGCTTGCCCAAGCTGCACGGCGCACTACTAAAGAATGAACAAGACGTACATCTGTTCGAACGCCTCGCCTTTTTAGCACGCGGCCAGCGGTAACTCTGCCTGCAGAAAACAAAATACACGCAAAGATTGAACGCCGCCACGCCCAGGTGTCGACCTGTTTTGTCAAACATGTCTTTGTCGCGGGTCTTTTTGGTCACATCCGCCCTGCCTCAGACCAAAACCGACGCAACCTGCGGATAAAATGTCTTTATTTTGCCTGAAATGCTTCGTAACTTAGCCGCGATGAGAGGTGAAAACACCCGCATCCAATAAGCTAAAAGGCAGGCAGGCAGTAATAATGACACGTTCAGACGCACTTACAGTGCGCCCACTATCTATGTCGGATCGATCCCAATGGGGCGATCTGTGGGCAGCGTATCTCGCGTTTTACGAGACATCTCGTCCCAAAGACATCTTTGACACTCTGTTCGGCCGCCTCATTGGCGATGATGCACAGGACTTCAACTGCCTTGTGGCGCAGCGCGGTGACAAACTTGTTGGCCTCGCTCATTATTTGTTTCACCGTCACGGCTGGCGCGTTGAAAACGTCTGCTATCTACAAGATCTGTATGCCGACCCGGCTGTGCGTGGTCAGGGTGTCGGACGCAGGCTGATGGAAGCCGTCTATGACGCCGCCGACGCCGCGGGTGCGCCGTCTGTCTATTGGCTGACGCAGGAATTCAACGCCCAAGCACGCAAACTTTATGATCGCGTTGGCACTCTGTCCCCATTCATCAAATACGAGCGGAGCTGATGATTATGCACCGCTTTATTTTGCCTTTGCTTTTGTTGCTGAGCGCATGTGCGCCCGTCACACCCGGCGACACACCAACACGCGCTTTGCCCGCAAACAGTGATCTGCCACCGATGAAAACCTTTGGGGCACCTCAACCCGGTGCGCCCTTCCGGTCTAACAACGATCTGGCCCTCGACTTTATCGAACTCAGCTTTCAGCTTGAATCCGGACGCGAGCTGCCGATCTTTACCCGCTTTGAAGAGCCGATTTCAGTCAGAGTGACCGGTGCACCGCCTGCATCGCTTGGCACGGACCTGCGCCGATTGATCCATCGTCTGCGCACCGAGGCTGGAATTGACATCTCTGAGGCTTCAGCAGGTACAACGCCTAACATCACCATTCAGGCCGTCAGCCGAGCGCAAATTCGCCGCGCCCTGCCCCATGCCGCCTGCTTTGTTGTGCCCAACATCACCGACATATCAGAATACAAACCCAATCGACGCACTGTGCGCACCAGCTGGACGCACTTGCGGACACGTAAGCAATTGGCAATTTTCTTGCCCAATGACGCCAGCCCCCAAGAGGTGCGCGACTGCTTGCATGAAGAATTGGCGCAAGCCATTGGCCCACTTAACGATCTATATCGCCTGCCTGACAGCGTCTTTAACGACGACAACGTGCACACTGTGCTGACTGGCTTTGATATGTTGATCCTCAAGGCCTATTACTCCCCCGAACTGCGCTCAGGCATGACACGCGGTCAGGTGGCATCCAGACTGCCCAACATTCTGGCCCGCATCAATCCACGCGGTCAAAGCCTGCCTGCGCAATTTGCTACCCGCACCCCGCGCGCATGGAGCGACGCTGTCCAAACCGCACTTGGGCCGGGCGCTAAACCTGCTGCACGCCGTGCGGCCGCAGCCAAAGCGCTCAACATCGCCCGCGCCATGGGCTGGAAAGACCACCGCCGCGCCTTTGCGCACTATGCAAATGGTCGCTTACTGCTGGCCTCGGACCCACAAGCCGCGCAAAGCCACTTCCGCGCTGCCGATCAATATTATGCCGCAACCAAAGGAGCGAACCTGCACCGTGCCTATGTGGCCACACAGCTCGCCGCATACGCAATCACGCGCGGCAAAGGTGACGACGCCTTGGTCTTGCTGGCCCCCCATATCGATCAGGCCGCCCGCAACGAAAACGCAGCCCTGCTGTCGACCCTGCTCCTGTTGCGCGCCGAAGCGCTTGACCTGCAAGGCCGCTCTGTTGAGGCACGCACCGTCAGACTGGACAGTCTGGGATGGGCGCGCTACGGCTTTGGCCCGGACTGGGCGGTACGGGCTAAGCTGCGCGAAATCTCTTCGCTGAACCCTCTGAATGGGTGATCTTCCCGCCCCAAGCAATTGAGAGGCAAGGGAAATGATCGTCATAGCAGCCGCCATTATTGGTATAGTTGTCGGCGTCATCACTGCGCGCAAGCGTGGTGGTAACAAACTGGACATGGCGCAATACGGTGCCGGATTCGCGTTGGCATTCATCATCGTTGGTATGATCGCAACTGTGGTGATTGACCGTGCTTTAAGCGTCTAAGCCATGTTCCTACCGTTCTTTGAACACCTGCGAAAAAGCGGCGTTCCGGTGTCTTTGCGCGAATTCCTCGCCTTTCTTGAGGGGATGCATGCAGGCCTTGCCACCTATGATGTCGAGGCGTTCTATTACCTTGCGCGCACATCGATGGTGAAGGACGAACGCAACATCGACAAGTTCGACCGCGCCTTTGCCGCCGCTTTTGACGGGTTGGAACAAATCAGCATCGAACAGGTGTTACAGGCGGTCGATATCCCCCAAGAATGGCTGGAAAAGCTGGCTGAAAAGCATCTAACCGCCGAAGAACGCGCCGAGATCGAGTCTTTGGGCGGTTTCGACAAGCTCATGGAAACGCTCAAAAAGCGTCTTGAGGAACAAAAGGGTCGCCATCAGGGCGGTAGCAAATGGGTCGGCACGGCGGGCACATCGCCCTTTGGTGCCTATGGTTATAACCCTGAAGGTGTACGCATCGGGCAAGACGGGTCGCGCCACCAGCGCGCCACCAAAGTCTGGGATCGCCGCGAATTCAAAAACCTGGACGACACTGTAGAACTGGGCACGCGCAATATCAAAGTCGCGCTGAAACGCCTGCGTCGCTGGGCGCGCGATGGGGCAGCAGAAGAACTTGATCTTAACGGCACCATCCGCGCCACCGCTGAACACGGTTATCTTGACGTCAAAACACGCCCTGAGCGGCGCAATGCCGTCAAAGTGCTGCTGTTCTTTGACATCGGCGGTTCCATGGACCCCCATGTAAAGATCGTCGAAGAACTGTTTTCCGCCGCCAAGTCCGAATTCAAGCACCTTGAACACTTCTATTTCCACAACTGCCTTTATGAAGGTGTGTGGCGCGACAATCGTCGCCGCTGGGATGCACAGACGCCGACGCACGACATCCTGCGTACCTATGGCCCAGACTACAAATGTATCTTTGTGGGCGACGCCAGCATGTCGCCTTATGAAATTGCTTATCCGGGCGGCGCCAATGAACATTGGAACGCCGAAGCAGGCCAAGTCTGGTTGGAACGTGCCCGAGATCAATGGCACTCCAACCTGTGGATCAACCCAGTACCCGAGAAGTATTGGGGCTACACTCACTCCATCGGAATGATCCAAGAGATCTTTGGGGCTGACGCCATGGTGCCCATGACGTTGGAAGGACTGAGCCGCGGAATGAAGGCGCTTACGCGCTAGAACAAGCCGCTAAATCAGCACGGATCATCCGCATCTTTTTTGTCCAGACATGCCGATTCGAATTCGATTTCTCACTCGGAAAAGCTGCAATTTTTTCAGTTAAGAATCGGCAATTTTCCGCCACTTCGCAATTTACATCCATGTCAAAATCAAGGCAGATCGAGACCAAATTGTGGCAAAGTCGTGTCACAACTTACTGTTTTTATTAATTTTTTGCCACAATCAAAATACCCCAAGTTGTATTTTCAACTTTCCCCTATTTTTTCCTTGTAATTTTAAATTCCTCGAACAAATCAGGATTAACGAAACAGTAATGATGGAACCCGATTATGCGTATTTTGACCTTAACTGCTGCTCTTGCGATGGGCGTTGGCTTTGTCGCTCCTGCATCTGCCACAACAATTGCCGATGGCCAGACTTTCTGCGAAAGCCTTGGCGGCGCCAGCGCGTTCACCGCAAGCGAATGTGATCTGGGCGGCTCTTTCGATCTGCCAAACTTGCAGGCCAATGCAGTCGACCTTGACTTCGAAAGCTCGGGCACAATCCTCGGCTTCGTACTGGATGCCGACGGCCAAAGCTCGGACTTCCCTGATTACGCGACGATCACGCTCGATTCCGCCAGCGAACTGACTTTCACCTTGTTTGATTCCGGAGCGGGTTTTGACGGGCGCTTTACCTTTGGCGATGAATTGGCTGACCTTGACGCGAATGGTTCACATACCTTCACATCCGGTCCGGGCACTTTCAGCTTTGGAATTAATGCGACTGAACCCAGCAACTCGGAAACCAGCGTAGGGTCATCCTACAGGTTTACCGTTACGGCACTGGAGCCAGTCCTAAATGATACTCCTGCTCCAGTTCCGCTGCCAGCAAGCTCTTTGCTGCTGTTGGCTGGTCTGGGTGGTATGGGCGTCATGCGTCGTCGCAAGAAGGCTTGAGCCCACGCTTAAATCCAAAGAAGCTTTGGCATCCTTAGGGTGTCGTGACGTCCCCACAATCATTTTGGTTGCGGGGACGTTATACGGTTCAAAGGACAGGCTTGGTCCAATTCTAATTCCGCGATCACCCTCTGTTCGAATATAAGGCGGTGCGATAGCCTGACAGTATGTCCAGCGCACCCATCGTTCACATTGATCCAGCAGCATTTCACGCCGACCCCTACCCGGTTCTGGCACAGATGCGCGACAAAACCCCCGTCTGCTTTGTACCCGAACTTGGCGCCACGTTGTTTACCCGCCGCGATGATGTGTTTCGCGAGGAAAAGCGGGTCGACTTGTTCTCTAGCCATCAACCGAGTGGCCTGCTGACCCGCATTATGGGCCCAAATATGATGCGCAAAGACGGCGACGCACATATGTTTGAGCGACGTGCGCTTTTTCCTGCTTTGTCGCCGCGTACTGTGCGCGATAAGCTGGCCCCGCAGTTTCGCGCCCTTGTGCAGGGCCACATTGACCGCCTGAAGCCACTCGGGGCCTGCGATCTGGTGATAGAATACGCGATGCCTGTCGCGGCGGATGCGCTGCGCATAATGACGGGCCTGACCAACATGGAGGCCGCAGAGATGGACGCTGCCAGCCAAGCGATGCTTGATGGCGCTGCCAACTATCGCAATGATCCTGAGGTCGACGCCAAGGGCTTATCCTATGCGGCGCGCGTTCTCGAATTGATCCACGAACGCTTACCTGAATTGCGACGCGCACCAGATTTGTCGATCATCTCGGTACTGGATCAGGCCGGGCTGGATGTGGATGCGATTGCAGGCAACGTGCGTGTGATCATCGGCGGTGGGCAGAACGAACCCCGCGATGCGATTGCAGGCACACTTTGGGCGTTGCTCAGCCACCCGGATCAGCGCGCTTTGATCAAAGATGGCACC
>CAZJAW010000103.1:0-7643 GCA_964544035.1 uncultured Rhodobacterales bacterium | reverse complement strand
CGCATAGCTTTGAGCACCGGTGAAGTTTCTGAACGGCATTTACAAGCTCACACCTTGCCGACGACTGCCGGTACTGACACACTTCCTAAGAACACAAGCGGAGATGACCCTATGCCTCTCAAGATCACTGCTGCCGAAATGGTCGCATCTGCCCGCTCCCGCATCAACGAAATCGACACTCAGAAAGCCATCGCCATGGTGAATGATCCTGATGTTGTGATTGTCGACATCCGCGATGTGCGTGAGCGCCAGCGCAGCGGCTACATCCCCGGATCGGTTCATGCGCCGCGCGGCATGGTCGAATTCTGGGTTGATCCAGATAGCCCATACTTCAAAGAGGTCTTTGGGCAGACGGACAAAACTTTTCTGTTTCATTGTGCGTCGGGGTGGCGATCGGCCCTGACAGTCGCGACGCTGCAAGACATGGGTTTTGAGGCCTCGCATCTGCGCGACGGTTTTTCGACTTGGGAGGCGCAAGGCGGCCCAGTGGAAAAGGACGCCAAATAAGTCTGTCAGCCCGTATCGATTCAAAACGCGACGATCTGATCGAGCTGACACAGGCGTTGATCCGTATTCCGACGCTGAATCCGCCGGGGCGACATTATCACGATATTTGAGTGCTGGTTGCCACGCGTCTGAAGGCGAATGGATTTGAAACCCAGTTGATCCGGGCCGTTGGTACGCCCGGTGACAGTGACACCTATCCGCGTTGGAACCTCGTGGCCCGCCGCGCTGGACCCAACACGGGTGACTGTGTGCATTTCAATAGCCATCACGACGTGGTCGAGGTGGGCACAGGATGGACGCGTGACCCCTTTGGTGCTGCGATTGAAGGGGACAAAATCTATGGTCGAGGCGCCTGTGACATGAAAGGTGGTCTCGCGGCTTCTATTGTCGCGGCGGAGAGCTTTATCGAAGAGTACCCAAATTTTTCCGGCGCAATTGAAATCAGTGCAACTGCGGATGAAGAATCGGGCGGTTATGGCGGCGTGGCCTATCTGGCTGAACAGGGATTCTTTGCGCCCGAACGCGTGCAACATGTCATCATCCCAGAACCGTTGAACAAGGACCGTATCTGCCTGGGCCATCGCGGCGGTTGGTGGGCCGAGATTGAGACCAAGGGTGAAATCGCCCACGGATCAATGCCCTTTCTCGGGGATTGTGCCGTGCGTCATATGGGAGCGGTTTTGGACAAGTTTGAGACAGACCTTTTCCCAGTTATGGCATCCCGTCTAACAGAGATGCCAGTAGTGCCTGAAGGTGCGCGGCAATCCACGATGAACATAAATTCGATCCATGGCGGTCAACCAGAGCAGAGTGAGGATTACACGGGACTACCCGCACATTGTGTTCCGGATAGTTGTCGCATCGTCATCGACCGCCGCTTTTTGGTCGAAGAAAACGTCGACGATGTGCGCAGCGAAGTGATTGCTTTGCTAGACAACCTGAAAGCGACGCGCGACCGCTTCGATTATGACTTGCGCGAAATGAATGTGGTCTTGCCTTCGATGACCGATAAATCTGCGCCAGTTGTTGAAACAGTTCATGCCGCCATTTCTGATGTTCTGGGGATCGAGCCGACCTATGTCGCGTCACCCGGATCTTATGACCAAAAACACATCGATCGGATCGGCAAGTTGCGCAATTGCATCGCCTATGGCCCCGGCGAGTTGGAATTGGCCCATAAGCCAGATGAATGGATCGGGATTACCGACATGATGGATAGCGCCAAAGTAATGGGCCGTGCGCTGGAAACACTCCTCACGGACGTAGAAAGTAGTTGATTGGTCGTAGTGCGCATTTCTTTACGCAGTCAGAGCGGCAAGTGCCTATCCTGCCGCCAACGCCAAACCTTCGACAATCGCAGTCATAGCGGCCCCGCGATGTACTTTCGCGCGCGGTAGGCGTGTGGTCAAAGCTGTTTCGACAATCTGCATTAAGCTGGTGCCGCCAACAAAAATGATGCGGGTGACATCTTCTGGTGCCACACTGGCTTGCTTTAAACACGCGCACGCAGCATCCCCGATCTGACACGCCATATTATCCAGCGTGGCCGTCATTGCCACAGGGTATAGCGGCAGCCGCAGCCCTTTTTCGACCATGTGCAAATCGATTTCGGGGATCGCGGCGGTTTGCGTGTTGGCATCAATTTTCGCAGCCTCGACAGCAAAGGCTACATCATGACCGACTTCTTCGGTCAGTATGCGCACCAGACGCTCCAACCGGGTTTTTTCAACGGCATGTTGCGCCAGTTCCTGCGCTGCACGTCGTGAATCAGGAGCATAAAGAAAAGGAATTTTTTGCCAGGTCGCCAAGTCATTGAAAATCGCATTGGGGGCTGCATGTGTCTTGTCGCCAAAGGCGTGGCGAATAGGCGAACCCATGCCAAGTTCTGGCATCACAAAGGCGAGGCTAAGTGCTTTGTCAAAATCTGTCCCACCGAGGCGCAGACCGTGGCTGGCCAGGATCTCGATATCCGTGCCTGTTCCTTGTCGAAACAACGTGAAATCCGATGTCCCGCCACCAATATCCACGATTAGGCCCAAATCATTCGGAGTTAACGCCGCTCGATTGGCAAGTGCAGCTGCCTCAGGCTCAGGCATAAAGGAGACATCCTTGAACCCTGCGGCCAGATAGCAATCGGTCAAATCCACAAGCGCCTGCGCATTGCGCACGGGGTCAGCAGAATGAAAAAGCACCGGACGCCCCGACAGAGCATAATCAAATTTTTGACCAGTTGAGGCTTCTGCCCGTTGTTTCATTTCTGCCAGAAAGCGACCTACGATAGTGATAAAGTCAGTCGCTTCATTCATTATCATACGTCGTTCGCGCATGAGCGACGTGCCGAGCAGCGATTTTAACGCCCTCATGTAGCGTCCATCATCCCCAGCAATCAGTGCTTCATTCGCAGGACGGCCATAAATCGCGCGGCGTTCGTCAAAATCAAAGAACACGGCGGTTGGTAGCGTGGTTTCGCCCGGCTCAAGTGGAATCAATTTCGCTTGTCCGTCAACACAAATGCCGACGGCCGAATTTGACGTGCCGAAATCTACTCCCAGAACCGCCATCGTCCCCACCCGTCCAATTCAAAGGACGCTCACGTACCCCAACAATAGCGACAAGCCAAGTGCGCAAAGCTGGTCAATGCAATCAGATTTGGTTACCCTTCGCTAAACGCCATACAAGGAGATATCCATGGTCACCGTCCGTTCGTTTTTTCTTGGTACTGCAGCTGCTGCTTTGCTGGCTGGAATGGCCACTGCAAAAACCGACATCACCGTAGCGATGCAATTGGAACCACCACACCTTGATCCGACTTCTGCTGCTGCGGGGGCGATTGATTCTGTACTTTATTCTAACGTTTTCGAAGGGCTGACGCGTTTCATGGGCGATGGTTCTGTGGTGCCCGGTCTGGCCAAAAGCTGGGAAATTTCAGACGACGGCTTGACCTATACCTTCAGCTTGCGCGACGGCGTGACATTTCACGACGGCACGACCATGGATGCTGAAGATGTGAAATTCACCCTTGATCGCATTCTGGCCGAGGACAGTGTGAACGCTCAAAAGGCGCTTTATGCGGCGATCAGTGGTGTCGAAGTGTTGGATGCTAAGACCGTGCGCCTGACACTGTCAGAGCCCAACGGCAACATGCTGTTTAATTTGGCTTGGGGCGATGCAGTCATCGTGGCACCTGAGTCTATCGAAAACATCAAGCAACAACCCATCGGCACCGGCCCGTTCAAGTTCGACAGCTGGACACAAGGTGACAGCATCCAGATCAGCCAATACGCAGGCTATTGGGGTGACCAGCCTGCCCTAACCGAGGCGACGTTCAAGTTTATCTCGGACCCGACTGCTGCCTTTGGCGCGATGATGGCCGAAGATGTAGACGCATTTGTCGGCTTCCCTGCCCCTGAAAACCTGCCCCAATTCGAAGCAGACCCACGTTTTCAAGTGCTGACTGGTTCAACCGAAGGCGAAACGATCCTGTCTACCAATAATAAACAGGCACCTTTCGATGACCTGCGCGTGCGTCAAGCGCTGGCACACGCCATCGACCGCCAAGCGATCATCGACGGCGCTATGTTTGGCTTTGGCACTCCCATTGGCACACATTTTGCGCCGCACAATCCGGCCTATGTCGATCTGACAGGTCTGTCAGCCTATGACCCCGACAAGGCCCGCGCTTTGCTGGCTGAAGCAGGCATGGCTGACGGCTTTGAAACCACTTTGCACCTGCCGCCGCCATCCTATGCGCGTCGCGGTGGCGAAATC
Organism: uncultured Rhodobacterales bacterium; assembly: GCA_964544035.1. Classification (GTDB taxonomy): domain Bacteria; phylum Pseudomonadota; class Alphaproteobacteria; order Rhodobacterales; family Rhodobacteraceae; genus Tateyamaria. The sequence continues at coordinate 3,368 of CAZJAW010000103.1, read as the reverse complement.
ATCGCCGCTCAATTGGCCGAAGTCGGCATCAAAGCCGAGATTATCAACGTCGAATGGGCGCAGTGGCTTGAAACAGTGTTCCGTGGCAAGACATTCGGTCTAACCATCGTTAGTCACACCGAACCGATGGATATCGGTATCTACGCGAACCCCGACTACTACTTTCAATACGACAACCCAGCATTCCAAGACCTGATAAAAACGCTCAACTCAACCACCGACCCCGATGCGCGTAACAAACTGTTGGTTGAGGCCGAGACAATCATCGCGAAAGACGCAGTGAACGGCTATTTGTTTCAACTGGCGCAACTTTCTGTCGCTAAGGCTGAGCTTCAAGGTCTTTGGACCAACGCGCCGACACAAGCCACCGATCTGACAGGGGTTAGCTGGGCTGAATAAAGCCACGTTTTTCTGTCCAATACATACCAGTCTGGAAGGGCCATCTCGCGGCCCTTCCCTAATTCCGGAGACGATATGAAAATCTATCCCGTCGGCAGTCGTGCCAGCATCTGTGCAAACGCTGACTATTTCACCGGCTCCGTCTGGCAGGTGCCTATTGTTCAGACCGAAGCCCCTGCCCGTCTGCATGCTCTAACTGTACATTTCGAACCGGGTGCACGCACTGCGTGGCATACTCATCCGCTGGGTCAAACTTTGCTTGTGACCCAAGGGACCGGACGCGTTTGTTTACGTGGAGAACGCCCAAGAACCATCCAGCCCGGCGATACAGTGTGGATTCCGCCCGGTGTTGAACATTGGCATGGTGCGGGCCCAGAAACCCACATGACCCATATTGCGATGCAAGAGATGGAAGATGGCAACGCTGCGACTTGGCTCGAACATGTAAGCAATGCGGAATACGACCCAGCTTAAAGCAGTGCGATCCGCCTGCGTATCTCGTCGCTGATCGGCCCATGTCTAGGGTTGTCCGCGAGTGTTGTGAACCAATGATCTGGTGGATTTTTTCCGCGCCGGTTCCCGTCAAATCGCAAGGCGCGCAAGACGGCTTCAGCCTCATGGCCCAAACGATCCGGTACTTCAAATCCGTTAAGCGTCGCCCAAACCCCTGTCCAAAGACGCCCGACAGACCACGGGTTATAGCCGCCACCGCCTAACACCAACAGGCGCGGTGCAAGGCCCAGCAGGCTGCGCACAATGGCCCAATGAGACTGATTTGATAAAGACAAATGCGCTTGCGGGTCTTCCTCTACGGCGTCAGCACCGCATTGCAACACAATGGCATCCGGGCGGAATGCCAGTACGCGGGGTAGAATGACATGATCGCGGATCAAGGCCATCTCATCATCGTTCAATCCACGCGGTACGGGCAGATTGACCAAGCTTTCTGTTGCCGCCAAAGGACCAGTGCGCGGCCATAACCCGTCTTCATGGACCGAAATCATCAGCACATCGGGATCATTCCCAAAGGCGACTTCGACTCCATCCGGGTGGTGTGCATCGATATCCACATAAACCACGCGCTTCGCACCATTGCGGCGCAGTGATAGAATCGCGAGCACCGGATCATTGAGATAGCAAAACCCCCCGGCTCGGTCCGGCATCCCATGATGCGTTCCACCCGCCGGATGATAAACGATACCCCCATCTCGAAGAAGCTCTCCGGCCAGTAGAGACCCGCCTGCCGCAGTGGCGGGACGACGATACATTTCCGGAAAAACCGGGTTATTGGGCGTGCCAAGAGCATGGCGCAAACGCACTACATCACTGACCGATTGCGCAACCTCAGCGGCGTGCAATGCGGCCACATATTCCGGAGTGTGCCAAACTGTTAAGGCCGCAGGTTTGACCCTTGGGCTCGGCACGTAAGCGTGTGCAGGCAGCCAACCCATGGCTCGTGAGAGGTCCATCACAGTTGAAACGCGCGGCACGCGCAACGGATGCATGTGGCCATAGGACGAGCCACGATAAATCTCGGAACCGATGAACAATGGGCGCTTCATACTTCCCTTCTTAGTCGATTCAATCGCAGAAGCGATGGATCATCCCGCCGCAGAACGCACGCTCTGTCTTGCACCGCCAAACACAGGGGCATAACGTCTTCATCAATGCTACGATATGCCCTCAAACGCTTTGTGTCCCTGCTGATCAGCCTCGCCATTGCGTCGTTGGTGATCTTTATGGTGATCGAAGTTGCACCGGGTGATCCTGCTTCATTTATGCTTGGAATAAACGCGCAACCCGACACGCTTGCAGCACTGCGCACGGAACTCGGCCTAGATCAGTCCAAAGTGCAGCGCTATTTGGCGTGGGTTGGCGGCATGGTCCAAGGCGACTTTGGCACGTCTTATCAATATCGCACGCCCGTCTCGCAGATGGTGGCGGATCGGCTGTGGGTGTCACTGCCGCTGGCACTGTATGCGCTGACGCTATCAACGTTGATTGCTTTTCCAGCTGGAATTTTTGCGGCATCAAGACGCGGCAAGGCTGGTGATGTCGGTGTGATGGGTGCCACTCAGGTCGGCATTGCCATTCCCAACTTCTGGTTTGCGATGATGCTCGTTCTGGTTTTTGCCATCAACCTGCGCTGGTTCAGTGCCGGTGGTTTTGTTGGTTGGGACAAAGGCGTGTTCGCCTCGCTCAAGTCACTGACCTTGCCCGCCATCGCGCTGGCCCTGCCCCAGGCGGCCATCCTTGCGCGGGTTATGCGATCCAGCCTTTTGGATGTCCTAAACGAAGACTTTATGCGCACTGCCCGCGCCAAAGGTCTGACGAGAGGCCAAGCACTGCGTCGCCACGGACTTCGCAACGCGATGATCCCGGTGCTAACAATCCTTGGTTTGCAATTTTCCTTTTTGTTGGCAGGTGGAATAATCATCGAACAGGTCTTTTACCTGCCTGGACTGGGACGGCTGATTTTTCAAAGCATTTCGGCCCGTGACCTGATCGTGGTGGAGTCTGTCACCATGCTGTTGGTCTTTGCCGTGATCGTCGTGAATTTTGCTGTGGATCTGGCTTATGCTGCCGTGGATCCCCGGTTGAGGGCGCGGACATGAGCCGCGCGTTGATCCTTGGTGGCTTATTGTCAGCGTTGGTGGTGCTGGCTGCACTCGTGTCATTCGTGTGGACTCCTTTTGAACACACAGCGATGAACATCCCGGAAAAGCTGCAAACGCCAAATAGCACCCATTGGTTTGGCACTGATCATTTTGGTCGCGACATGTTTTCGATGATCATGGTGGGTGCGCGGACCTCGATTGCTGTGGCCTTTGTCGCCGTGGGAATTGGCGTGGGTCTGGGTGTGCCTTTGGGTCTTTGGGCTGCGGCACGCCAAGGAGGTTGGACGGATGAGGTCATCATGCGCGGCAATGACCTGATCTTTGCCTTTCCCAGTCTTGTCATCGCCATTC
>CAZJAW010000102.1:0-7652 GCA_964544035.1 uncultured Rhodobacterales bacterium | reverse complement strand
CGGGCAAACTGTGCACCCCGAAGCGCCTGATAACGTCGCTTATGATTGGCATATGGGTGACGAGGCGGCGACCAAAGCCATGTTCGACAAAGCGGCTCGGGTTGTATCGCTGGATGTGGGTGACAACCGGATCATTGTGAATTCGATGGAACCGCGTGGCTGTTATGCCGAACCTGACGGCGATCGCCTGCATGTCGCCATCAACGGTCAGGGCGTGTGGGGGCCAAAAGATCAGCTGGCTGCTGCATTGAATGTCGATGCCGAGACGATCCGCGTGACCAACCCCGACACTGGCGGTGGCTTTGGCATGAAGGGGATGATGTACCCGGAATATTTTGTGCTGGCCCATGCCGCGCGCGATTTGGGTCGTCCCGTGCGCTGGATGTCCGAACGCACCGAAGCGATGCTCAGCGACAACGCTGGGCGTGATCTGACGTCTTTGGCCGAGCTGGCATTTGACAAAAATCACAAGATCATCGGGTACCGTGTTGTGAACAAAGCGAACATGGGAGCGTATAATTCACAATTCGCCCAAGCCATCCAAACCGCATTATTTTCCAAAGTGTTGCCAGGGGTTTACGACGTGCAGGCGACCTACCTGCGCTCGATTGGCTATTTCACAAATACAACACAAGTGGATGCTTACCGCGGCGCTGGACGGCCAGAGGCAATTTACATTCTTGAGCGTGTCATGGACCGCGCTGCGCGCGAGCTGGGCGTGGACCCGCTTGAGTTACGGCGCATCAATTTCATTAAGGCGGACCAATTCCCATATGTGTCCAGTGTGGGCGAAACCTATGACGTCGGCGATTTCAACAAAGTGTTGGCGCGCGCAGAGGTCGAGGCGGACATTCCCGGGTTTGTCGCACGCAAGTCAGCGGATGCGCAGCAAGGCCTGCTGCGGGGGCTCGGCATCTGTTACTATATCGAAAGCATTTTGGGCGACCCTTCGGAAACAACTAAGGTTGAATTCACAAATGAGGGCCGTGTGAACATTTATGTCGGTACACAATCGAACGGGCAGGGGCATGAAACAGTCTATTCTCAGTTCCTGAGCGATCAGATCGGGGTTCCGGTCGAGATGATTGATGTTGTGCAAGGCGACAGCGATCGTATCAAGCAGGGCGGCGGCACTGGCGGGTCGCGTTCTGTAACTGTGCAGAATAACGCAACTTTGGAAACTGTCAGCGCACTGACAGAGGCTTTTACAGCCTTTTTGTCAGATGAAATGGGCGTGCCAGCAGCCGAGATCAGCTTTGACGACGAACGTTTTCGCGCCGAGGGATCGAACATGACACCGACCATGCTTGAGGTCGCGGAACTTGCACGTGAAAAGGGGCGCGATGATCTGATGGTGCATGAACGCCGCGTCACATTGGCGGCGCGCAGTTTCCCGAATGGATGTCATGTGTGCGAAATCGTGATCGACCCGGAGACTGGAGTTTCAACAGTGGATCGCTACACGGTCGTTGATGATTTTGGCAACCTTATCAACCCGATGCTGGCCGAAGGACAGGTGCATGGTGGTATCGTGCAAGGCATCGGGCAGGCGCTGACTGAACATGTGATTTTTGACGAAGATGGCCAATTGCTCACAGCTTCGTTCATGGATTACGCCTTGCCGCGTGCGGACGACGTTCCCATGATTGGGTTTACTTCAGAACCGGTGCCGTCCACCGCCAACATCATGGGAATGAAAGGCTGCGGCGAGGCGGGGACGGTGGGTGCGTTGGCTGCTGTGTCCAATGCAGTGCAAGACGCACTTTGGGACCTAGGGGTACGGCAGACAGATATGCCGTTTACGCCGATGAAAGTTTGGGAATTGCTTCAGGATGATGCGATCGCGGCTGAATAAGTTTGTCAAAACCTGGTTAAAGGACCGGTTTGGACGCGGTGACGCGCAGGTGGCGCCACCTGTGCGCGGTCAAACTATTCACGTGGTTATCATCGATGGCACGATGTCCACCCTTGATCCCGGGGACGAAACGAATGCTGGCCTTTTAGCCAAACTGCTTGGTGAAATGGGCAGTCAGGTTTCTCTTTACTACGAGCCGGGCTTGCAGTGGTCGCATTGGCGTCAGGCGGGGGATGTGATCTTTGGCCGCGGAATCAACAGGCAGATACGCCGGGCGTACGGTTATTTGGCGTCACGCTACCGACCGGGCGACAAGATTTTCCTGTTTGGCTATTCGCGTGGGGCCTATGCTGTGCGGTCTTTGGCAGGGATCATTGACCGTGTTGGTTTGTTGCGCGGCGCCGCTGCGACGGAACGCAACATTCGCGATGTTTATCGCCATTATGAACACGCGCCTGATGGCGACGCGGCGCGCATTTTTGCCCGCAACAATTGTCATCCCGAAGTCGAGATCGAGATGATAGGGGCTTGGGATACGGTCAAGTCTTTGGGTTTGAACATGCCCTACTTCTGGCGCTGGAGCGCGCCGCGCTACGCGTTTCACAACCATCAATTGGGGAAGTCCGTCAAACGCGGGTTTCACGCTCTTGCGCGCAACGAGACGCGCGTCGCTTATGCACCAGTGATGTGGGAGACACGGCCAGATTGGGACGGGGATTTGGAACAGATGTGGTTTCGCGGCACCCACGGCGACATTGGTGGTCACCTCACTGGATTTAAAGCTGCGCGCCCGTTGGCCAACATCCCTTTGGTGTGGATGCTTGATCAAGCCGAAACATGCGGACTTCCGTTGCCTTTGAATTGGGCAGCACGGTTCCCACAGGATGGGACGGCGCCATCCGTCGGCACGTTCAGCGGCCTTGGACGTTGGTTTATTACGCGCAAACCGCGTTCTGTTGGTCTTGACGCATCCGAACGTGTGCACCCGTCTGTTGCCTCTGCACCTGCACAGCGGAGTTGGCCCAAACGTTTGCTGGGAGGACGGGGGACGGACGCTCTTTGATCTGCGCCTTGCGGCGCGCTCAAAGTCGCCCCGCCCACCGTCCCTTAGAACGGCTTACTTTATTTTCATGATGATGCAGGTGGTGGAGCCTGTTGCATAAAGTTTGCCATCTTCCACGCCACGAATTTCGCCTGTTGCGACGCCGGTTGATCGTCCGGCATGATCGACGATGCCGATACAATCGATCATCATACCCAGCGGGATCGCGCGTGTGATATTTATCTTGTATTCCAACGTGGTGTAGACTGACCCCGTCGGCACTTTGGTCATCACAGCGCAAGCCATCGCACTGTCAAGCAACGTGCCGTACCATCCCCCGTGCACTGTACCCATTGGATTTGTGACATTGAATTGCGGGGTTCCACGAAAGGTGACTTTGCCGTCTTCGACGGCGTGCACTTCATACCCCAACGTATGCGCAATCGGCGGGCCCGGCAAAGTGCCGTCGCACATCCCTTGCATGAACGCGAGGCCAGACATGGACAACAGATCGTCTTGGGTCAACAGATCGGCAGGGGACTGGGCGATAGGCATGTGTGGCTCCGGCATCTCAGGGTTCCAGAACCGTATTGCAGCACGTCAACGGGGTCTAGTGGCCAGCGCTTGCGCACGTACATGCTGATTGGCCTTCAGGCGCGGGGTCAGGCGATCTTGCGGAGTGTCGCGGCTGGGGCCAGACCAAGGGCGCGGCACACTTGCACAGTCAGGTCCGGCCGGTTGAGCGTATAGAAATGCAGGGCATCTACGCCTTCGTTGATCAACGTGTCACACAGATCAGTGCAATGGGTCAGCGCAAACAGGTCGGCGCGGTCTTCGCGTGTCGCGCGGTCAAAAGCGGTCTGCGTCGCGGCGGGGATTGGTGTGCCGCACCGCTTGGCAAAGGATTTTGCGCTGGCCCAGTTGCTCACGGGCAGGATGCCGGGGGTGATGGGTGCGCTGATGCCTGCTGCGGCACAGGCATCGCGGAAGCGTAGGAAACTGTCGGCTTCAAAGAAGAACTGCGTGATCGCCTCGGATGCGCCAGCATCAATTTTTGCCTTCAACCAGTCGATATTTTGCGCCATCGATGCCGCATCCGGGTGGCTATCAGGGTATGCACCGACGCGGATGTTGAAATTGCCAGTTTTATTAAGCGCCTCGATCAATTCCACGCTGTTGGAAAAACCGTCTGGGTGCGGTTCAAATGCGCCGCCACCCTGAGCATCTCCGCGCAATGCTACGATGTCTGTGATCCCGGCTTTGGTATAACGTTCCGCAGTGTTAAGCACCTCGGTCCGAGATTGGCCTGTGCATGTCAGATGTGCGGCAACCCTCAATCCTGATGTCTTGCGTAGGGTTTGCGCTGCGTCTTGGGTCAATTCCTGGGTCGTTCCACCGGCACCATAGGTGACAGAAACAAAGCGGGGCGCCAAAGGGGTGAGGGCCTGGACCGTATCCCACAGGTGAAACGATGCGTTCAGCGTCTTGGGCGGGAAAGTTTCAAAAGACAGGGCGGTCATAGGTGCGGACTCCTTCAGGGGTTGCACTCATTATGACCAGCGACGTATCTTGAGGCAAATTCATAACTTTCATCATTAACATGAGGCATGTATGCATATCGAGTTCCGCCACCTGCGTACGATCAAGGCGATCCACGAGGCCGGCGGGTTAGCGCGGGCCGCGGATCAGTTGCACATCACGCAGTCGGCGCTCAGCCATCAAGTGAAAGGACTGGAGGATCAGGCGGGTGTAGAGTTGTTTGTGCGGCGTTCAAAACCGTTAAAACTTTCTTCGGCGGGCATGCGGTTGTTGCGGCTGGCCGAACAGGTGTTGCCGCAGGTCGAGGCGCTTCAGGCTGAGTTTGGTGCATTGCGCGACGGATCGAGCGGGCGTTTGCACATCGCGATCGAATGTCACGCTTGTTTTGAATGGCTTTTCCCTGTGCTTGAACAGTTTCGCCGCACGTGGCCGGATGTGGATGTCGACATTCGCCCTGGACTTGCCTTTGATGCGCTTCCAGCACTTTTGAAAGAAGAAGTTGATTTGGTTGTGTCCTCCGATCCCGAAGAGTTACCGGGGGTCGAATTTGTTGAACTCTTTGATTACGCACCTGTTTTTGTGGCGGCCTCGTCCCATCCTTTGGCGCAGAAACCCTATATCGATGCGGCGGATTTTCGCAGCGAGACTTTGATCACCTATCCTGTGGAACGCACGCGATTGGACGTGTTTAGCCAGTTGCTGATCCCGGCCAAAGTGGAACCTGCGGCTGTACGCCAGGCCGAGCTAACAGCTGTCATTTTGCTGTTGGTAGCGTCAAATCGTGGCGTATCCGTACTGCCTGATTGGGTGGTGCGCGAGGTCAAATATTCGAGTGATTACGTGACGCGCCCATTGACGGAAAACGGTTTGACGCGCCGACTTTATGCCGCCGTGCGCAGCGATGAACGCGACAAGCCGTATATGCAAAAACTCATTGAACTTGCGCGCCAAGAGGCGCGGAAATTGCAGTTGGCGTAGTGCTTTCGCGCGTTCGGCGTTAAGCGGGTATCGCTCAAAGCCTACCCGAATAAGCCATCAGATTAATTTCACCATCTGTTTGCCAACGTTGCGTCCCTCAAGCAATCCGATGAAAGCACTTGGTGCGTTTTCAAGACCTTGCGTGATATCTTCAACGACTTTGATTTCGCCTGATACGACTTTGGGGCCAATGTCCGACAGAAACGCTGGGTAGCGATCCCAATGGTTTGAGATGATGAAGCCCTGCACGTTCAAGAACTTCACCAAAATTGGGCGCCACAGGGCAGGTGCAGACATCGCAGCCGCGGCACCTGCACCCAAGCCGCCCGCGTTATACCACGAAATCATGCCACACACAGGAATCCGGCCATAGGGGTTCATGCAAGGCATAACGGCTTCCAGTACTTTGCCGCCAACATTTTCAAAATAGATGTCGACGCCATCTGGGGCGACCTCTTTTAGAGCGGAACGCAAGGCGCGCGCATCTGCATAGGCACGGTGATCAAGGCAAACATCAAACCCGAACGTGTCGGTTGCCAACGCACATTTGTCCGCTCCGCCTGCGATCCCAACAGTGCGTAGCCCCAACGATTTTGCAATCTGACCAACCATCGATCCAACTGGCCCAGTTGCTGCGGCGACAACCAGCGTTTCTCCGGCCTTGGGGCGCCCATATTCCATTAAGCCGTGCCAGCCTGTGAAACCGGGCATACCCAGCACGCCCAACGCGGCAGTGATCGACCCCTGAGCCGGATCAAGTTTGCGCAAGTGCGCGCCATCGGCCACCGCATGCGTGGCCCAACCAAACATTCCAAATGCAAAGTCGCCGACGGCCCAGCCGTCTGCTTCTGATGCGATCACTTCGCCAACGCCACCGCCTTCCATCGTGCCGCCAATAGGGACGGGGGCGGCATAGGATTTGGCGTCATCCATGCGTCCGCGCATATAAGGATCGAGCGACATATAGTGCACACGCACCAGCACTTCGCCCTTTTTTGGCGTTGGGATTGCGCTCGATTCCAGCGCGAAGTTGTCAGCGGTAGGGGCACCGCTTGGACGGCTGGCAAGGGTGATACGCTGCATGCTGTTGCTCATGATGGGCCTTTCGGGCTGGGATTGGCAGTTCGGATCAAACTGCAGCGCGCGCCACCCCTTGGCAAGGGCAGGCAGGCGGCGTATAGCGCGCCTCTGATCCCTTACCCTCTTCGGAGCGACCCCATGGCTGCCAGCGCGAACCTCAACATAATGATGAAAACCGCACGCAAGGCGGGCAGGGCTTTGGCCAAAGACTTCCGCGAAGTGGAAAACTTGCAGGTATCGATGAAAGGCGCGGGGGACTTTGTTTCCAAGGCCGATATCGCCGCCGAGGCCATGATCAAAGAAGAATTGCGCACAGCGCGCCCCACCTACGGCTGGCTGGCCGAAGAAGGCGGCGAAGAGCCGGGCGAAGACCCGACCCGCCGCTGGATCGTTGATCCGCTTGATGGCACGACAAATTTCTTGCACGGATTGCCGCATTGGGCTGTGTCCATCGCGCTTGAACACAAAGGTCAGGTTGTGGCCGGTGTGATCTATGACCCGACAAAAGACGAACTGTTCTTTGCCGAAAAAGGGCAGGGTGCATTTATGAACGAAACCCGCTTGCGGGTTTCGGGACGTCACAAGATGATCGAAGGGCTGTTTGCCACTGGTCTGCCATTTGGCGGACGTGCCGACCTGCCTGAGACATTAAAAGAGCTGGCGCGCTTGATGCCAACATGTTCCGGGGTACGTCGCTTTGGCTCGGCCGCCCTTGATTTGGCTTATGTGGCGGCGGGGCGATACGATGGCTATTGGGAACGTCGCCTGAACGCGTGGGACATTGCCGCAGGAATGTTGATCGTGAAAGAAGCGGGCGGTTTTGTTGAGCCTTTAACGCCGGGTCGCGATATTCTTGAAGATGGCGAAATCATCTGTGCAAACGAACCGATGTTCCCGCAGTTGGCAAAAATTGTCCGCGCCTAGATCGCTGATTTCAGGACGTTCTATCGGACGGATGATTCACTCCGTCTGACCAGGGGATTGGTTCATGCTCGGCGGGGTTTACGCTCTTAAGTGATCCCAAATTAACGCCGACATGTTCAGGATTGGCGCGCTGATTGTGATACATGTAGATGCCGCAATATTTGCAAAAATGGTGGCGTGCAGTTTGGCTGCCCCATTGATAAAGCGTCAAAGCTTCTGCGCCTTTTGTGACCT
>CAZJAW010000101.1:1367-7652 GCA_964544035.1 uncultured Rhodobacterales bacterium | reverse complement strand
ATTCGTGGGCGCATCACCGTCAGACGGCTACACCATACTTGGCGGCGCAAATTACAATCGATTTGTGCGTGTCATGGGTCACGCCGATTTCACACCGTGGAAAGACTGGCTACCGTTTAAGGCGGGTGCGGCCTCAGCCTCTTGGTCTGTGCGCAAAGACAGCCCGTTCCAAAGCATCGATGACATCATCACAGCGGCCAAAGCGAACCCGGGCTCGGTTTCGATTTCCACGTCCGGCACAGGCGGTGTCTGGCATGAACTGGCGTTGATCATTGCCAACGCAGCGGGGGTTGAACTGAAATATGTCCCCTACAAAGGCGGCAAACCTGCAACGCTGGCCGGGCTGCAAGGCGAAACCGATATTGCTGGTGGCGGCCTGCACGAGCATATCGACCTGATCCGGTCGGGGGAGTTGCGCAACATTTTGCAAACCTCGGGCAAGGACATCACGCTGGACGATGGAACCGTCATGCCCACGCTTGGCACAGCCATCCCGGCAGCAAAGGGTCTACCGGTCGGTGCAACCTATAACTTCATGGTCAAGCGGGACCTGCCCGACGATGTTCTTCAGGAAATCGCCAGTGCGTTTGAAGCTGCGGCGACCTCCGATGGGTTCCTTGCGATGTTGGAATCCAAATTCTTCATCCCCGACGTCAAGATCGGTGAGGCCGCGGACCGGGAAGGCGCGCTTATGGAATCCATCACCACGGAAATTTTCAACAAGTTCCAAGATCAGATCGGAGCCGAGGTGAAAACCGCGTCAGAACTGGGACTGCCCGCACCTGCGGACTTTGACAAATGGTGGCCACCACAGGGTTACATCGCGCCGCCCGTCGGCTCCAACTCCTGACAAAAATCTGCAGCGCGTGTCAAACGCGCTGCAGTTACTGAACAGTAAGTCATGTCACAAACAGAACCATCAGAGGTCAAATTCGAAGGTGAGGATGCCAATTCCGGCTTTGCCTCACCCGCACTCGATCTTTTCGCAACAACGATCCTTGTTGCGATTGCCCTTGCTATGATGGTGGCGTCTTGGCGCTTACCTATGCCCGGAGCCGTTCACACAGCACCCGGCCTTTTGCCCTTTTTGATCGCGTCATCATTGTTGTTGATGGCTCTTGGGCTTGGAGCCTCGGCATTGGCGCGCCGCCGCTCCGGCAGGCACATTCCTGCCTTTGCAGATCGCGATATTAGGACTGATATCCGTTCGCTCATATTGGCCGTTGCCGTCGCTATTTACATCGCTGCACTTCAAGTTTTGGCCTTTCAGCACAACGTTTCAATCTTTGGAACCAACCTACGTCTCACAGCGTTTGAGCCTGCCACCATTGTGGCCTTGTGCAGCATCATTCATGTCAGCTGGCGGGGTCCGATCTGGATCACCGTTCTGATCTCGGTCGCGTGGACAGTTGTCTTGTCACTGGTGTTCCAACTGGTGTTTCGCATCCCGCTTCCAGGGAGCTTTTGAATGATCGACGGGCTCATTCTTGCGCTGTCTCCCGCTCTTTTGGTGATGACACTTGCTGGCGTGTGCCTTGGAATTATTTGGGGGGCCTTGCCGGGCCTTTCGACCACCATGGCGATGGGATTGTTGATCGGTCTATCGGCAGGAATGAGTCAGGACGTCGCGATTTCTTTTATGTTGGGCGTCTATACAGGTAGCGTATTTGGCGGCGCAATTTCAGCCGTTCTGATCAACATCCCCGGCACACCAGATGCCGTTCCCACAATGATAGAAGGACATCAGCTCGCACAAAAGGGCGAAGGCGGCCAAGCCCTTGGCATGGCAATCGCAGCAAGCTTCATCGGTGGTGGGATCGGGATCCTTCTGCTGGTGGCATTCATCCCTTTGATTTTGACCTTCGCATTGAATTTCAAGTCATGGGAGATGTTTTGGCTGGCCGTCATAGGCATAATGGTAGCAGGCACCATGGCGTCTGGATCGATGCCGCTCAAGGGGTGGATTGCTGGTTGGCTTGGCATGTTGGTCGCCTTTGTCGGCCTCGATTCAATCCATGCGGTGCCGCGCTTCACCTTTGGAACTTTCGCGCTGTTTGATGGGATTTCCTATGTCGCAGTGCTGATCGGGCTTTTTGGGTTAGCGGAAATCCTGCGCACCTTACCCGCAAGGGACATGCCAACAATCCCGTCCAAAGTGGGGCGTGTGGTCCCTCCTATGGGCCTGCTTGCGCGCTACACACCAGCCGCGGTCCGTTCTGGTATTCTTGGGACGTTTATTGGGGCGATCCCCGGCGCTGGCGCCAACGTCGCGTCCTTCCTTGCCTATGACATCGGAAGGCGACGCGCAAAACCGGAGGAACGCAAGCGTTGGGGCAAAGGCAGCTATCAAGCACTCGTCTGCGCGGAAACTGCAAACAACGCCAATATCGGTGGATCGATGCTGCCGACGCTCGCCCTTGGCATTCCCGGCAACGCGGCCGCAGCGGCGCTTTTGGCGGCGCTGACCCTTAAGAATGTTGTTGTCGGCCCAACAATTGAAATCGACCACCCCGGCCTAATCTATTTCATCTATTCCGCCCTAATCATCGCCAACATCCTAATGTACATAGCGGCCTTTGCACTGATTGGGCCGTGCGTGAAGCTGTTCAGCTTACCGCGTGGTATCCTGATGCCACTTATCCTGCCGGTCTGTGTGATTGGCGCTTTCGCGGTGAAGCTATCGATCTTCGATGTCTGGATCATGTTCGCAGCGGGGATCGTCGGCTGGCTGTTCTCTGTCTTCAAATTCCCAGTGGCACCCGTTGTGTTGGGCGTCATCTTAGCCCCGCTGGCTGATGAGAACATTCGCCGCTCACTGCTGATCTTTGAAGACAAATCGATTGGTTTCGTTTTGTCGCAATGGATTGGCACCTTCCTGATGTTGGCTGTTCTTCTGGTCCTCGTTGAGGGCGCGGTGCGCGTTTATCGCACCACACGAAATCAGCCCAAACCTCAGCCGCAAAACCAATAAAACAGGGACAGTTTTATGAAAGAACGTAAGGAAATCGGTCTTGCCATCATCGGCTGCGGCACCATTGGACGGATCCGGGCCGAACTGGCGCGGGCATATCCCGGCGTTGGCTGGATTGGGCTTTGCGATCTTAAGTCAGATATCGGACAAAAACTGGCGGATGATATCGAGGCAGATTTTTTCACCAACGATTATCGCGAACTTCTGAAACGGCCAGAGGTCACGGCAACCATTGTCGCAACTGACGAAAATTTCCATTTCGACCCAACCATGTTGGCAATTGAAATGGGACATTCCTTGTTCATCGAAAAGCCGCTGGCGACGGACGCCCGGCAATCAGCTCAGATCAACACAGCCATCTCAGAAGCAGGAATAGATGCTGTTGTGGGATATACCAACCGCTTCCGGCGTCGATTCCTTGCAGTGAAAGAACGCTTGATCACTGGTCAAATCGGCGATGTGCACACTGTCGTCACCCGCGCCTTCATGAACAAGATGGTGCCAATCGCGACAGTTCAACGCACTCAAGAACGCGCCACGCTGACACCTATGGTTGTCTCGGGCACGCATTCTTTGGACATGTCACTGTGGCTGATGGAGGGTAAGAACCCCGTCAGTGTCTATGCACAATCAACAGACAAGGTCTTGGGCGAATGGGGCACAAAAGATTCCACCCTAGGCATATTTACAATGGATGACGGCACGGTCTTTTCCATGAACATTTCCTGGGGCCTGCCCGAGGTCTGGCCAGGTGCAGTCTATGGCATCGAGATTGGCATTGTCGGATCAGAAGGTGTCATCGACATTGAGGACACGCACCGCGATCTGGTGATGGCAACCAATGTCGCGCAGGGTGCCGGCTATGCGCCCGAAGGGTACACCGCCCCTGCCCGCCACGTCGAATTTCTTACCAGCTATCCACCCGGCGATTTGCATGATGGCCAGTTGTGGGGGCCAATGCGGGAAGAAACAAACGCATGGTATCAACGGCTTTATACCGAGGCCAGCACGCCCCATGCGACGGCCGCTGATGGGCACAAAAACCTGCTGATGACTATGGCGATGGACCTCTCGGCGCAACGCGGGCAACCCGTGGCATTACCACCGGATCCCGGTGAATTGATGGATGAACTCAGATGATCGAACTCAAGTTTGGCGGCTATCAAGGCGACAAATCCGTGCATACACGCGGCGGACGCGTACTGGCCGACGCCGTAGCAGAAGAAACAAGCGGTGCAGTGACGTTGGCCTTTGACGAGAGTATCGTGGCCCGCGGACACAAAGCCGCAGATCTGCTTAGCATGACCGAAAACGGAGAGCTGGACGGATGCTATTTCTCTTCCAGCTACCTTGCCAAACGTGTGCCCGAACTGGGTCTGTTTGATCAACATTTCGCCGTGCCGGATCGGCGCCGAGCCTATGCTTTGCTAGATGGCGCACTTGGGGATCAGTTGCGTCAAGAAGTGGCTAAGTCGACAGGCTATGAAGTGCTCGGCTATTGGGACAATGGCCTGCGCCACATCACCAGCACAGTTTCGATCAAATCACTTGCCGATTGTAGCGGGCTGAAACTGCGCACCTTGGCCAACGAAGATCACCAGCGCGTGTTCCGCGCGCTTGGGTTTGACCCTCAGGCCATCGATGTGCGTGATCTGCCAGAAGCCGTCAAGACCGGCAAGGTTGACGCGCAGGAAAACCCGCTGACCAACACGCTGAACTTCGGCATCCATAACACCCATCGACATATCCTTTTGACACGGCACTTGTTGGGGGTGGCACCTGTTTTGTTTAACGCCAAGCGACTTGCCGGGCTCGATCCCAAACATCGCGCAGCACTGCAACGGGCGGTTGATATTGCCACGAAAGCGCAACGCCGTTTTGCTGAGGAAGACGACGACATTTGCAGTGCCGAGTTGCGCGCACAAGGCGTCGAAATCACGGAACTTGACGAAGCAAGCCGCGCCATCTTTGCCGCTGCGGCCCGCCCTGAGGTTGAGGTCACGCGCCAGAATTTTTCGCCCAAATTGCGCGACCTTTTTGACAAAGAACTGAGCGCGGCCTAACGCGCAAACAAGGAAAACACATGACACAAGACCTGCCCACCCCAGACTACGTCAACAACATGAAACTACTTGGCTATTCCGATCAAGGTGGTCGCCCGGACGGTGTGCAGATCATGGTCAACAAAGGGCATGCAATTGTCGGGCACATGTTCTCTGACGGGTTCAGCGTGATTGACTGCACAGACCCACGCACGCCCAAACAGGTGGCATACATTCCCGCCCCACCCAACACGTGGAACATCCATCTGCAAAGCCACGAAGATTTGCTGCTGGTCATCAACGCCAAGAACATGTTCGCCTCTGAAGAATTTCAAAACGAAGAAGAATACTACAAAGGCAAGCTAGGCAAAAAGGTTGGCACCGCAGACAAGGCCTCTACCGATCGCAATTGGACTGCCGGCATGGCGGTCTATGATATTTCCAATCCAGCAGAACCGAAAAAGATCGGGTTCATGGGCGTCGAAGGTGGTGGCGTACATCGCTTGTGGTACGTTGGCGGGCGTTGGGCCTATGCCTCGGTTCTGCTGGACGGGTTTACAGATTACATCTTTGTCACAATCGACATGGCAGACCCGACCAACCCCAAAGAGGCCGGACGCTATTGGTTGCCGGGCATGAACGCCGCTGCCGGAGAAGACCCGACCCAAGATCAAGCGCGCGCCGGGCTGCATCATGCGATTGTGCATGGCGACACCGCCTATGGCGCTTGGCGTGATGGTGGGTTGGTGATCATGGATGTGGCAGATCGCAGCAATCCGGAACTGATCGTGCACCGCAATTGGTCTCCGCCCTTTGGTGGCGGCACGCACAATGCGCTGCCTTTACCGGATCGGGATCTGTTGGTGGTCGCGGATGAGGCTGTGCTGGACAATTGCGGAGACGGGATCAAACATATCTGGCTGTTCGACATCCGTGACAAAGCCAATCCAATCAGCATTTCCACCGTGCCAATTCCAGATGACGCCGACTATGTGAACAAAGGCGCGCATTTCGGACCACACAACATTCACGAAAACCGGCCCGATGGACTGGTAAGCGATCAGCTGATCTTTGCCACACAGCAGAACGCTGGTGTACGGGTTTATGACATCGCAAACGCGTACCAACCCAAAGAAGTCGCAGCCTTTGTCCCGCCGGAACCCAAAAAACTGATGGACACCCGCCCAAACCGAACCAAGGTGATCCAGTCCACGGATATCTGGGTGTCAAAAGATGGGCTATGCTATGTTTCAGACTACAACGCAGGGCTCT
>CAZJAW010000101.1:0-1267 GCA_964544035.1 uncultured Rhodobacterales bacterium | reverse complement strand
ACTACGTTGGCCTAGCATATCGCCTAGGGTTTCCACCCCAATTTTAAATTCGCCTATTGCGCGGGCCAGATTAGACGACCAGCGTTAGGGCTGCCGTAACCATGGGTGACATATTCCAACACATGCCTACCCGTCCAACTGTCGCCCCGGTCGGCCGCGACAAATCGATGCTCAAAGCTGTAATCGCCGTCGGGCAAATCGGTAAATTCCCACAAAACGCCATGTTTCGCCCAACCCGCAATAGACAGCAACTTGCGGCCACGGATCATGCCCGGTGTTACGGACACGCGCGAAAACCTTTCGCTTCGGTACCAACGGGCCAGTTCAAGATCATCCTCTGGCGTGTTGGTGTTGTAGTGCCCAAGTTGCATCGCAGGCGGCGGCCCCATGCCATACGGGGCCGCACGTTGTTCGGGCGAATTTACAACCTGTTCTTCCAGAAAGACCGCGCTGCGAAAGTTCTTTAGATCAGACAATTGGGCCGAATAGGTCTGGGCCAATGCGTCCAACGCATTGTCTTGCCCAAAAAACACCTCGGCCGACAGCCCAGCTGTCAAAACGACATTCTGCCAGCCCGTGGCAAGAGTCGGATCAGTTGTCTCTGTCTTTTCTGGCGCGCCGTCGATGTACCCTTTCGATGGGGATTTCACGATTGCATAGTGGCCGACCCAACCAACACCAGAGGAGGCCTGAACCGCAGGCAAGTATGTTTTGTGCAACCATTGCAGAACGTCCGATTGGGATTCTTCGTCAAGATCGAACCATTCCGCTTTAAGCACTTCACTCATGGCACTTATCCTTTACGTTTCATTAGCCTTGGGCCACAGGTTCGCAGAAGTAGAAAAACGGCCCGAAGTCGGGTGCATTTCCCGACCTTAAGCTTCCTGAGCCATAACCCGCCGCACATTTTCGGCTGCGACCTCGGCGATGCGTCGGTTGGATTCCTTTGTCACACCCGCAACGTGCGGCGTCAGGATCAGGTTTTCGATGCCCTGAAACAGCGCTCCTACGTCTGGCTTGATCGGTTCAACATCTAATGTGTCCAGCGCCGCACCCGCGATCTGGCCAGAGCGCAAAGCGGCGGCGCAATCGGCCTCATTGACGATACCGCCACGGGCAGAGTTGATCAGAACCGCATCGGATTTCATCCGCCCGAACTGACGTTTGTCGATCAAATCAATGGTCTCGGGCAGTTTTGGACAATGCAGCGAAATCACATCCGAAGTCGCCACCAGATCATCAAGCTCAACGCGCCGGGCATCCTTCC
>CAZJAW010000100.1:0-7669 GCA_964544035.1 uncultured Rhodobacterales bacterium | reverse complement strand
GTTGTACCGTTGACAAAAGACGCCGCTGCTGAGGATAAAAAGATGCATGTGCCAACCAGCTCTTCGACATTGCCCCAACGTCCGGCAGGTGTACGCTTGGCCAGCCACGCAGTAAATTCCGGGTCTTCGACCAGCGCTTTGTTCAGCGGAGTATCGAAATATCCGGGTGCAAGACCATTGCATTGCAACCCATGTTTGGCCCAATCCGTCGCCATGCCTTTGGTTAGGTTCGCCACAGCCCCTTTGGTTGCTGTGTAGGGCGCAATTCCGGGACGGGCGAGGGCGGTTTGCACAGAGCAAATATTCACAATCTTGCCTTCGCCGCGTTTGATCATGTGGTTGGCGCAAGCTTGGGCGACATGGAACACCGAAGCGATATTGGTCTGCAACAGACGCTCAAACGCATCGGCCGGGAATTCCTCAAGCGGGGCGCGGTGTTGCATGCCTGCGTTGTTCACAAGGATGTCGATGGGGCCAATGTCAGCCTCAAACGTGTCCACGGCAACGCGCACGCCAGTGTGGTCCGTGGCATCAAAAGGCAGGGTGTGCACAGTGGCACCTTCATCGGCCAAAACCTTGGCCGCAGTGCCCAGTTTTTCGGTGTCGCGCCCGTTCAGAACGATTTCTGCTCCGGCGGCGGCCATGCCGCGGGCAAGGGCAAACCCGATGCCTTGAGAAGATCCAGTGATAAGGGCGCGTTTTCCGCTCAGGTCAAAAAGGTTCAGGCTCATGGGGTTCCTTTTGGTCTCGACAAAGTGCTGATGTGCCCTTTATGTTATCGATAACAATTGGAGTCAACACGGGATCGAAACGCCGCCATGAGACACGTTAAGTGCCAGAATACGGACGCAGGCGTATGCACCGCTCAGGAGTTACGCAAATGAAATCCATCGTCATTCACGCGGCCAAAGATTTGCGGATCGAAGAACAAAAAGCGGAAACTCCAGGCCCCGGCCAAGTGCAGATCACGCTGGCAGCGGGCGGGATATGTGGGTCGGACTTGCATTACTTTAACCACGGCGGGTTTGGTGACATTCGCATCAGGGAACCGATGGTGTTGGGGCATGAGGTGTCTGGCCATATCTCTGCACTCGGCGCGGGCGTCACGGGCTTAAAGGAAGGGCAATTGGTTGCCGTCTCCCCCTCACGCCCTTGCAAAGACTGCAGATATTGCGACGCCGCCCTGTACAATCACTGCCTCAATATGCGCTTTTACGGATCGGCGATGCCATTCCCGCACATTCAGGGCGCATTTCGGCAGGTTCTGGTTGCTGATGCCAGTCAGTGCGCCATTGCCGACGGGCTAAGCGCGGGAGAGGCGGCGATGGCTGAGCCGCTGGCCGTCTGTCTGCATGCTGTGAACCGGGCAGGCCCACTGCTGGGCAAATCGGTGCTGGTGACTGGCTGCGGGCCGATTGGCATCCTTTGCATTTTGGCCGCGCGGCGCGCTGGTGCCGATTTGATCGTTGCGACTGACCTTGGGGACTTTACCCTTGGTCTGGCACAAAGGGCAGGGGCGGACGTCGTGATTAACATGGCCGAAGATGCCGCCCGGCTAAGCGAATATGCGCCTGACAAAGGCACATTTGATGTGTTGTTTGAGTGTTCAGGTGCGGCAGTGGCGCTGGCAGGCGCGGTTCCCGTGATGCGTCCGGGTGGTGCGATTGTCCAGCTTGGCTTAGGGGGCGACATGACAGTGCCGATGCAGGCGATGACAGCCAAAGAACTGACGCTCAAAGGGTCATTCCGTTTTCACGAAGAATTCCATACCGGGGTGAGTCTGATGCAGAAAGGTTTGATTGATGTCAAACCCTTCATCACGCAGACTTTCCCTCTGGATCAAGCGCTTAGCGCTTTCGAAGCCGCCGGGGATCGCAGCCGCGCGATGAAGGCGCAGATCAGTTTTGTCGAAGCGTCTTAGGTGCTTATTGATCCGCTCCAATTGCGGCGAGTGCGGCTTGAGCCACTTCGATGTCTTGCTCGCCGCTGCCAGAACCGACACCGATGCCACCGACTAAATCACCATTGATGCGGATCGCAAGACCGCCGGGTAGGCCCGTCAAATCACCATCGGTGGCAAAAGCGACGGCGGTGCGGATGGCTTCAGGCAAGTTCAGGCTGGGCGCGCCAATCGAGGCTGCCGTCAGCGCCTTGGACATCGCACTTTTGCGCGCCAGAAAACGCCCGCCAGTCATGCGGACTTCGCCCAGCAACTCACCGCTGGCATCGACGATGACGATGCATTGTGGCACGCCGATTTCTTCGGCTTTGGCGATGGCTGCTGTTAGCATGGCCATAGTGCCCGCGTGGGTCAGGTGGGATGTCGTCGAGAAATATGTCATGCGGGCCTCTGGTGGTTTGACGCTGTGAAATGTTATCGATACCTATACTGCAATTCGAAGGAGGTTCCAGCCAATGTCGTTTTTTGAGATCATTGATCCCGCATTTGGCGCTTACGTCCTTGGAAATGCGCCGGTGAAACAGCTGGCCACCGGCTTTGATTGGGTCGAAGGGCCGGTTTGGTTCGGCGATGCGGGCTGCTTACTGTTTTCGGATATCCCCAACAACAAGATTATGCGTTGGACTCCGGGGCAGGGGATTTCAGTCTATCGTGAACCGTCCAATTATTCGAATGGTCACACGCGTGATCTGCAAGGGCGCTTGATATCGTGCGAGCATGGGACGCGCCGTGTGACACGCACAGAACATGACGGATCGGTCACCGTGATCGCGGATCAATTTGACGGCAAGCCATTGAATTCGCCCAATGATGTGGTTGTGAAGTCGGACGGCAGCATTTGGTTTAGCGACCCTCACTACGGGATCATGACCAATTACGAAGGCTTCAAATCGGCGCAGGAAAACCCTTGTGTCGTCTATCGCTTTACGCCCGACACAGGTGCGCTAGAGGCGATGGTCAAAGATATGAATTGCCCCAACGGGCTGGCCTTTTCACCCGATGAAAGTCTGCTTTACGTGGTCGACACGGGGCGGATGTTTACGGGCGACGCGCAACATATTCGCGTCTATGACTGCGCACCTGATGGGGCGCTTTCGGGTGGTCGCCATTTCCACACAATCGATCCCGGTATTGCAGACGGCATACGGATTGATACGGATGGCAACCTGTGGTCCTCTGCGGCGGACGGTGTGCATTGCATCGCACCGGACGGGCATTTAATGGGTAAAATATTGGTGCCTGAACTCGTTTCGAACATCTGTTTTGGCGGGCGCGCAAAACATCAACTGTACATCACGGCCACAACAAGCCTTTATTGCATCACTCTCAACCGGCAAGGAATTCAATACCCATGAGCCAAGCAGAAATCGGGCTGATCGGCCTTGGAACTATGGGTTCGGCGCTTGCGCTGAACATCGCGGACAATGGCTTTGACATCGCAGTGTTCAACCGCACCACCTCGGTCACGCAGGACTTTGCAAAGGAAGCCGGACCGCTGGCTGACAAGATCACGCCGACAGAAAGCCTGTCCGAATTTGTTGCAGCCATAAAAGAGCCTCGCGCAATTATCTTGATGGTGCCTGCGGGTGATCCCGTAGATGACCAGATCGCAGCACTTGCAGATTTGATTGGCCCGGATGATCTGATCATCGATGCAGGCAACGCAAATTTCCACGACACAAACCGCCGCGTACGTGCGATTAAAACGCCATTCCTAGGCATTGGTGTTTCGGGTGGGGAAGAGGGCGCGCGCTTTGGCCCTGCCATCATGGGCGGCGGGCCAAAAGAACACTGGGATCGCGTGTCGCATATCCTGACGGCCATTTCCGCCAAATTCCAAGACAGCCCTTGCGCCGACTGGATGGGCGAAGAGGGCGCGGGGCATTTTGTCAAAGCGGTGCACAACGGCATTGAATACGCTGACATGCAACTGATCGCCGAAACCTATGGGTTGATGCGTGACGGAATGGGCATGGACTCTGCCGCTATTGGCAAGATCTTTGAGGGTTGGAATGAAGGCATTCTTCAATCCTACCTCGTTGAAATATCCGGCAAAGTTGCAGGCACAGTTGATAAAACCACCAACGCTCCGTTGCTGGATGTCATCGTTGATGCCGCTGGGCAAAAAGGCACCGGTCGTTGGACCGCGATTGAAGCGCAGCACCTCGCCACGCCAATTCCAGTGATCGAGGCGGCTGTTGTGGCGCGCAATCTATCCGCGCGGCGTGACCAACGGGCCCGTATGCAAGACCTGTTTGGAACTGGCCCAACGAAAATCAACGCCGAAGATCTGCCCGTTTCTCTGATGGAGCAGGCGATGATCTGCGGCAAAATCCTGTGCTATGACCAAGGCTTTGGTATGATCCGCGGCGCATCAGAACAATTTGGCTGGAACCTGCAATTGCCTGCAATCGCCCGTGTCTGGCGCGAAGGATGCATCATCCGTTCCGCCATGCTGGACGATATGGCCAGCGCCTTTACGGATGATGCTGATCGTTCACTTATGGCCGCGCCTTTCTTTGCCGATCTGATCAGCAAGACCCACGACGCATTGCGCAAAGTCGTGTCCGTTGCGGCACTGCACGGCGTGGCTGTGCCGGCGCATGCGTCGGCCTTGGCCTATTTCGATGCGATGCGCACAGCGCGCGGCACAGCGAACATGATCCAGGGGCAGCGTGATTTCTTTGGCCTGCACGGCTTTGCCCGCCTTGATGACGGCACAAGCGACAATCACGGGCCTTGGGCCTAATTTTCGAGAGGGCACACCGTCGTACCGGGGATCAACTTGAACCCGACGTCTTGCGTCGGGGCGATCACTTGGTTGTTGATCTGGGCGAGCACCAACTCGGCTGCGATCTGACCGATTTTCAGATGTGGCACTGCGATTGAGGTCAAACGATAGGGTTGGATCGATGCAATCGGTAAGTCGCCCCAACCCGCGATCCCGATATCATTCGGTACGGACAGGCCTAGCTTTTTACAATACTCATAGCCGCCAACAGCCATATTGTCGTTCTGGTAATGCACGACTTCAATGTCCGGGTGCGCGGCAAGCAATTGCTCGGTGCCGTAGTACCCTGTGTAGAACCCCGGCACGTCCTTAAGCAAAAGCTGCTTTTCCAATGTGCCAGAAGAATCCGCGATCGCTTTGGCATAACCGGACACCCGTGCACTGGCTGCATTGGCTGTGTCATGAGCCGTGCCGACGTATCCAAATTTTTGATAGCCGCATCCGGTCAGATACCGCCCCATGCTATATCCACTGTCAAAGTGGTTCAGCCCGACGCACATGTCCAAAGGACTGGAGTTAAAATCCCAAATCTCGACCAAGGGCAGACCCGCGCCTTTGAGCATTTGTAGCGACCGCTTGCTGTGCGAACGTCCGGTAATGATCAACCCGGCAGGCTGCCAAGACAGAACAGTCTCAATCCATTTTTCTTCGTGCGCGGGATCGTGTTCGGTCATGCCAAGCACTGTCTGATGGCCAAAGGTCACCAATTTGCGGTCGATGCCTTCAAGAACTTGGGCGAAAATTTCGTTACCCAACTCGGGGATGCTGACGCCGACAAAAGTGGATTGCTTGTCGCCCGCAAAAACGGTGGCCAAACGATTCGGCAAATAGCCAAGGCGATCAACCTCGGCCATGACCTTGGCGCGGGTCTTTTCTGAAAAACCGGTCCCCTCGCGCAAGACGCGGCTGGCCGTCATCTTTGACACGCCTGCGGCTCGGGCCACTTCAGATAGGCTTACCTTCTTGTTTTTCATCGATAATTTTTACTTCACGCAAGGTTTGAGTTACCGGTAACGTTTTGTGTTGACATATGATTGCCACGCTTCAATGCTAACGTAACGTTACGGGTAACTCAATAACATGTTGAGGAGCATGGAGAGACCCGACGGCAAATGGGGGGAGAGATCGGCGTGCCCGGCACTCAGAGGCATAATCTGTTTTTTGATGGCATCCAAAAGCACTTTGGCGGCACCTATGCGCTGCGCGATGTCTCTTTGAACATCGCCCGAGGCGAGGTGGTTGCGTTGCTGGGCGAAAACGGTGCCGGCAAGTCGACGCTGATTAAAATCCTTGGCGGTATTCACAAAGCTGATGAGGGGCGCGTGCTGATCGACGGCAAGCCCTATGCCCACCGGCCCGGCGGTTTCGGAGAGCGTCAGTCGGTGGCCTTCATCCACCAAGATCTCGGCATGATCGAATGGATGACTGTTGCTGAAAACATCGCTCTTGCTTTGGGCTATGCGCGCAAGGGTGGTTTGATCAAGTGGGGTGACGTGGATGCATTCGCCGCACAAGCCTTGGCTAAGGTGGGTTGTGATTTTGACCCGTCAACGCGGGTGCAGGATTTGTCGCGCACCGAAAAATCTTTGGTGGCGATTGCGCGCGCTTTGGCTGTGGACTGCGATTTCCTGGTGCTTGACGAACCCACTGCATCCCTGCCTGCCGACGAAGTCGAGCGGTTGTTCGAGGCCTTGCGCCCGCTGAAAGAGCAGGGGGTGGGGATGATCTATGTCTCGCACCGCTTAGATGAAATTTTCCGTATCGCTGATCGCGTGGCCGTGCTGCGAGACGGCGAGATGGTTGGCCTGCGGTCCATCGATCACACCACGCCCGAGGAATTGGTTTACATGATCGTTGGTCGCAAGACCCGCCAGATTATCAAATCCTCCGCCACTCTGGGTGCGCCCATTCTGACTGTGAAAAACATGACGGCGGATGTTGCAGGCCCGGTTGAATTCGAACTGGCGGGCAATGAAATTCTGGGTCTCGTGGGCTTGCGCGGGGCAGGGCACGAAGCGATTTCCCGCGCGCTGTTCGGTGCGCAACCGTTTGAGGGCGAAGTCACGCTACTTGGTGAAACGCCGGACCTTTCCACGCCACAGACGGCTTTGTCTTCGGGTATCGGCCTTGTGGCGCGTGATCGGGGTGAAGAATCCGTCGCCATGTCGCTGTCTGTACGCGAAAATACCTTTCTTAACCCAGCCTCTGTGGGGCGGTCCTTGTTTTCGTTCCTTAGCCCGCGTCGCGAAACCGCGATGGCACAGCAGATCGGTGCGGATGTGGCCTTGTCGCCGAATGATCAAAGCATGGCGATTGACTCGCTGTCGGGGGGCAACCAGCAAAAAGTGGTGATCGGCCGATGGCTTGCCACCAAACGTAAGTTGCTGATCTGCGAGGACCCCACAGCCGGTGTCGATGTCGGCGCCAAGGCCGAAATCTATGCGTTGCTGAACCGTGCGCTCGAAGAAGGCGTTGGCATCATCCTTGTCTCGACCGATTTTGAAGAAGTCGCCGCCGTCTGCCATCGCGCTATTGTCTTTAGCCAAGGTGTGATCGCGGGCCAACTGACTGGGGCCGAACTCACCACAGAAAATCTAATTCAAGCTGCCTCCGCCGGGAACGTGGCGGTGAGCGAAGGAACGACCTGATGCAATCCCTAGAATCGAGCGCACTCGAACCCACCAAAGCCGAACTCAAAAACGCAAACCTTACCACGCGTGTTCTTCGGTTTTTGCCAGTTTATGGGCTGGTCATCTTGACGGGGCTGTTGCTGATCCTGTTTTCTCTGCTGTTGCCGAACACTTTCCCGACGATGCTGAACTTGCGCGCGATCATCTCGGACAAGGCGATCATTGCTTTGCTATCGCTTGGCGCGATGATCCCGATGGCGGCGGGACGGATCGATTTGACCGTTGGAT
>CAZJAW010000099.1:0-7674 GCA_964544035.1 uncultured Rhodobacterales bacterium | reverse complement strand
TAAATCGCGTAGTCGGCGAATTTTGGGTCACATTCCGCGCGCACGGCATCCCATGCTTCTTTCAAGGTACCTCCACGTGCGGCGACACGGGCGGCGGGGGCATAGGTGCTGTTCACAAAATCGCGGGTGCTGTTGATGGCGCGCGCGACGGCGTCCTTGCCAATCAAGGCACCACCGCGACCGGGGGCGATGGCGTCCACGTCAAAGGCAGCAATGGCATCCAGCGTCGCGCCCCAATCGGAAAAATACCCATCACCACAATAACATGCAGAGTGATCTTCAACGATATCGCCAGTGAACATCACGTTTTCATCCGGCACATGAATGACAATATCGCCTGCTGTGTGCGCGCGCCCGACTTGCATCAGATCGACACGGCGATCGCCAAGATAGACGGTCATGCGCCCTTCAAAGGTGGTTGTGGGATAGGTCAGTCCGGGGATGGATTCGTGGCCCTCAAACAGGCGGGGAAAGCGCTGGAATTCACTGTCCCAGTCTTCTTGCCCGCGTTCTACAACCATGCCGCGCGCGGCCTCGGACATGATGATCTGATCGGCCCCATAGGCGGATGCACCCAGTACACGCACGGCGTGGTAGTGGGTCAGCACCACATGGCTGATCGGTTTGTCTGTCACGCTGCGCACCCGTTCAATCACCTTTTCGGCCAGACGCGGGGTGGCTTGGGCCTCAACGATCATCACGCTGTCATCGCCGATAATGATGCCTGAGTTCGGATCACCCTCAGCGGTGAAGGCCCACAAATCGCGCCCCACCTCGTCAAATGTGATTTTCTTTTCGGTCATATCCCCTTGGGATGCGAATGCCTTGGCCATGTTATTGTCTTTCTTGTTTTATTTCTTACCAGGGGTGCCGTCGAACTTCTTTTCCAGATCAGTCCAGCAGTCGATGTAGTCATCCTGCAGCGGGGCTTCTTTTGCCGCAAAACGAGTCAAATGCTGGGGAAAACGGGTTTCGAACATGAAGGACATGGTGTTTTCCAGCTTTTGCGCCGTTAGGTCCGCGTTGCTGGCCCCTTCAAAGGCGTTTCTGTCTGGCCCATGGGGCAGCATCATGTTGTGTAAACTCATGCCGCCGGGCACGAAGCCTTTGGGTTTCGCATCATAGATGCCAAAGATGTTGCCCATCAATTCAGACATGACGTTCTTGTGGTACCACGGCGGGCGGAACGTATCCTCGGCCACCATCCAGCGGTCACGGAACAGCACAAAATCGATGTTCGCTGTCCCTTCAACGCCGCTGGGCGCCGTCAGAACGGTAAAGATCGATGGGTCGGGGTGATCAAACAGGACGGCCCCAACCGGGCAATAGGTGCGCAGATCGTATTTGCAGGGCGCGTAGTTGCCGTGCCATGCCACCACATCCAGCGGCGAATGGTCGATTTTGGTTTCGTGAAACTGGCCAGCCCATTTTATTGTCACAGTAGAAGACGCATCGCGGTCTTCAAACGCGGCGACAGGCGTCTTGAAATCACGTGGGTTGGCCATGCAATTGGCACCAATCGGGCCGCGTCCGGGCAAGTCGAATTTCTGACCGTAGTTTTCACAGACAAACCCGCGACACGGGCCCTCGATCACCTCGACCCGATACACAAGGCCACGCGGAATAATCGCGATTTCTTGCGGCTCAACGTCGATCACGCCAAGTTCGGTGCAAAATCGTATGCGACCTTCTTGGGGGACAACCAGCAATTCGGAATCGGCGGAATAGAAATAGGCGTCCACCATGCTTTGCGTGACCAGATAGATGTGGCTTGCCATGCCGATCTGCGTGTTCACATCGCCGGCCGTTGTCATTGTGTGCATGCCGGTCAACCATGTCAGCCCAGCGTCGGTATGAGGCACAGGGTCCCAACGGTACTGCCCAAGGCTGACCACATCCGGGTCAACGTGAGGCGCCGACTTCCAGTAGGGAAGATCAATCTTTTCAAAGCGATGGGTGTGTTTGACCGAAGGGCGAATGCGGTAGCACCACGTACGTTCATTCTGGTGACTGGGGGCAGTGAAGGCGGTGCCGGACAGTTGCTCTCCGTAGAGGCCATAGTTCACCTTTTGCGGCGAATTCATACCTTGGGGCAGGGCACCGGGCAGGGCTTCGGTTTCAAAATCGTTGCCAAAACCGGGCATATAGCCGGGTGTTGTGCCAACGGAAGACGGGGCCGAGATCAGCCCGTCAGGCTTGCTTTGTGTGTTCATTGGATCGCCTCAAAATGCGTTTGCTCATTTTATTAGTTGTATTTGTAACTAACAAGGCCATTGTGTGGCGTATGAACACGCGCACTGACTTCGATATTTTGCAATTTTTGCCGTATCTGCTGAACCAAGCGGCAGATGCATCGAGTGTTGAGTTCCAGACCTATTACAAGGCGCGCTATGGGATGTTGCGCACTGAATGGCGCGTGCTGTTTCATCTGGGGCGCTATGGGCGGCTGACGGCGCGAGAAATCTGCGAACGGGCCCGTATCCATAAAACCAAAGTCAGCCGCGCGGTCGCAGCCCTTGAGGACAAGCGTTTCCTAAACCGCGAAGAAGTCGCGCAAGATCGGCGGCGCGAATATCTGGATTTGACGCCCACGGGCAAAAAGGTGTTTACCGACTTGCTGCGCGCGGCAGAGAAGTTTGACACTGATTTGATGTCGAAATTCTCGGATGCCGAGGTGGCAGTATTGCGCCGTATGTTGGTGGCCATCGCAGGCCTTAAATCCTAGGGTCCTGACCCTAAAGACCTTAGCCCAGTAATACCAATCGGATGGCGTAGGCCACAATGCCGAGAAGGGCGACGCTGACAACCCAAATGGCCACGAACCACGCCATTTGCCGCAAACCTTTGTGTGCCATCAGTGATAACCCTCATCAGGGTCGACTTTGCCCCGGAACACCCAATAGGCATAGGCTGTATAGGCTAGAATCATTGGGATTAGTACGACAGTGCCAACCAGCGCAAAGCGCAGGCTTTTGTCAGGGGCGGCGGCTTCGGCGATGGTCAGGCTTGGCGGCACCATGTGGGGGTAAAAGCTGATCCCCAGCCCTATAAAACACAGCACAAACAGCGCCAAAGCCGACATAAACGGCTGCACGTCCTTGTTTGCCTTTAATCCGGTAAACAACAGATACGTTGTGGCCAACATTGCTGCGGGCATCACCACGCTGAAAAACACGCCGGGGAATTTAAACCAGTTCTCGAAATACTGCGGATCTTGAAACGGGGTCAGAATGCTAACCAGACCGATGAAGCCCAGCGTGCTGATGGCCAGTTTTGGAGCAAAACCTCGCATGCGCGCCTGCAAATCACCGCTTGTTTTCATCACCAACCAAGTAGATCCAAGCAACGCATAGCCAACGACCACGGCCACACCTGTCAGCAACGAAAACGGGCTAAGCCAGTCCCACCAGCCACCTGCATAGGCGCGGTCGGCCACTTTGATACCCTGCACCAATGCGCCAAGGGCGATGCCCTGCATAAAGGCGGCCACAATCGATCCGCCAAAGAATGCGACGTCCCAGACGGGCTTCCACCGTTCCGTCCGCCATCGGTATTCAAAGGCCACGCCGCGAAAGATCAGCGCCAGCAGCATCAAGGTGATCGGCATGTAAAGTGCCGGCATGATGACCGCATAAGCCAATGGAAAGACTGCGAATAACCCACCACCGCCCATGACAAGCCAGGTTTCATTGCCATCCCAGATCGGTGCGATGGAATTCATCATAGTGGCTTTGTCCCGTTCGTTCGGGGCTGTTGGGAACAGGATGCCAACCCCAAGGTCAAAGCCGTCAAGGATGACGTAGGTCAGCACTGCAAAAGCGATGATGCCAGCCCAAATGAAAGAGAGTTCAAACATCACACGCTCCTATTCGCCGGGCATTGAGTTGGGGTGCGTCACGGGTGCTATTCCAGTGGTGCGGATCGGGCCATCGCGCAGGCCCAAACGCTTGGTTGCAGGCGCTTTGGACATCATGCGTAGCAAGTAAAACGTGCCCGCACCGAAGACAAAGAAGTAGACCACGATAAACGCGATCAGAGATGCCGCAACCGCTGGGGCCGCAATAGGGGCAAGGCTGTCAGAAGTGCGCAGCAAGCCGTAAACCGTAAATGGTTGGCGCCCGACTTCGGTCGTGATCCAACCGGCAAGCACTGCCACAAAGCCCATCGGCCCCATCAACAGAGATGCACGGTGCAGCACGGCGCTGTCGTAAAGCCGCCCACGCCAGCGCCGCCATGCTGCCCACGCGCCCAAGCCCAGCATGGCAAAGCCAAGACCCACCATGACGCGAAAGCTCCAGAACACGATGGCGAGCGGGGGTTCGTCTTCGTCTGGGATGGTGTCGAGCCCATCAAGTGGCGCTGTCCATGAATGTTTTAGGATCATGCTGGACAGATAGGGCACCTCGATTTTGTAATCGATGCGCTTTTCTTCGGGATTTGGGATACCAAACAGGATCAACGGCGCGCCGTCGGGGTGGCTGTCGTAGTGACCTTCCATCGCCATGACTTTGGCTGGTTGATGTTCCAAGGTGTTAAGCCCATGCATATCCCCGGCCACGATCTGCAAAGGGGCGACAACGATCAGCATCCACATCGCCATGGAAAACATCCGCCGTGCAGCCGCATCGGCTGTGTTACGCAGCAGGTGCAACGCGCCAACCGCGCCCACAACCAGCGCCGTCGTCAGATACGCAGCCAGCACCATATGCACGAGGCGGTAAGGGAAGGAGGGGTTAAAGACGATCTGCCACCAATCCTCGGGGATGAACTGTCCGACGTCGTTGATGGAATAGCCCGCAGGCGTCTGCATCCAGCTGTTGACCGACAAAATCCACGTGGCAGAGGCCAGCGTTCCTATGGCGACCATGCCAGTGGCAAACATGTGCAGTTTTTCGCCCACACGTTCACGCCCGAACAGCATGATACCAAGGAACCCAGCCTCAAGGAAAAAGGCAGACAGTACTTCGTATGCCATAAGAGGGCCAAGGACGGGCCCAGTCTTGTCCGAAAACACCGACCAGTTGGTGCCAAACTGATAAGACATCACGATGCCTGACACGACGCCCATGCCAAAGGCCACGGCAAAAATCTTTTTCCAATAGGTGAACAGGGTAAAATAGGTCTCGTCCCGGGTGCGCAAGTACTGCGCATTGAGAACCGCCAGATAGCTGGCCAACCCAATTGAGAATGCGGGAAAGATGATGTGAAAGGACACAGTAAACGCAAATTGAACGCGTGCCAGTGTCTCTGCGGAAAAACCTTCGAACATGCCAAGCAGCCTTTGGTTCGTGTTACAACTGTGCAGGCCAAGGCCATGCGGAACTGTCAGCGGATCACTACAGTTGTGATCATCACCGCGTTGAAAGGGCCCGCACAGCGCATATGTCGAGAACGTAGTGCCGTGCCTTGCCGCTCTCTGCATCACAAGTAGGGCTTGGATGAAAAAGCACAATGCGCGCTTTTGTCCGGGGTGGGTTTGAGGCCCGAGTTTGTTCTTTGTGTATGGCCTTTTGGCTGGCATAGTTACCCAAAACGCGTGCATGCGACATATGTGCAATCGGAGGAAATGACCGTGACCTACCCTGTCGATATGAACATCAAACCCGACGTTTCGGCACATTTTGACGAAGCGACCAATACGATCAGCTACATTGTCAAAGACCCAAACAGCGCGCACTGCGCCATTATCGATTCCGTGATGGACATCGATTATGCCGCAGGTCGCATTACCCATGATCACGCCGATACTATGATTGCCGAAGTCGAGGCGCGCGGCCTGACGCTAGACTGGATCATTGAAACCCATGTGCACGCAGATCACCTAAGCGCGGCCCCCTATATCCAGCAAAAGCTGGGTGGCAAGATCGGGGTCGGTGAAAAGATCATGGTCATTCAAGAAACCTTTGGCAAAGTCTTTAACGAAGGCACTGAATTTCAACGTGATGGCTCGCAATTTGACGCCCTGTTTAAAGAGGGCGACACCTATATGGTTGGCACGATGCAGTGTTTTGCCCTGAACACACCGGGACATACGCCTGCTTGTATGGTGCATGTGATGGGGAACGTGGCCTTTGCGGGGGATACGTTGTTCATGCCTGATGGCGGTTCGGCCCGTTGCGATTTTCCCGGTGGGGATGCGGGCGAATTGTTCGACAGTATCCAAAAGGTGCTGAGCCTGCCGGATGATATGCGCCTGTTCATGTGCCATGATTACGGCCCCGGTGGTCGCGCCATTCAATGGGAGACGTCCGTGGCCGAGCAAAAGGCCAACAACATCCACGTAGGCGGTGGCAAATCGCGCGATGACTTTATCAAATTCCGCACAGAACGCGACGCGCAACTGGCGATGCCCAAGCTGATCATCCCGTCTTTGCAGGTGAATATGCGCGCAGGCAAAGTACCGACGGACGAACAGGGCAATCCGGTGCTGAAAGTGCCCGTGAACGGAATGTAATTCGGGCGCATTACGCCTTTGCATCACGACACCGTGTCTCGAAAATCGAGGGGTGTTGGTGGATGGTTGGCACCTGACGCACGATTGATCTGGTGGATTTTGATGTTCCGAGATGTCTTTGCGGCCTTTGCCGCGCTGGTCTTTTTGTTCACGTCGATGACGTGGGCGCAGGCCTATAACCAGTGGGAACACCACTTTCCCAAAACCAATTTTGCCAACAGTTCCATCGATTTTGCCGAGGTTGTGACCTATGGCGCGCCAAATTCGATCCCACCAATTGATGACCCCGTTTTTAAACGCGTGGGGCAACTGGGCAATATTGGTGCGCTGGAACCTGTGGTGAGCATCGACATTAATGGGGACAAACGCGCGTACCCAATCCGGGTGTTGCTGTTTCATGAAATCGTCAACGACGTGGTGGGCGGGGTGCCCGTGGTCGTCACCTACTGTGCATTTTGCAATTCAGCCATTGTGTTTGATCGCCGCGTCAAAGAAGAGGTGCTCGACTTTGCCAATACCGGCACCTATCGCCATTTTGGGATGGTGATGTATGACAAGCAAAGCCAAAGCTGGTGGCAGCAATTTATCGGGCAAGCCGTGGTCGGGGATCGCTTGGGGCAGGAATTGAAATCTTTGCCTGCTCGGATGGAATCGCTTGAGAAGTTCCGCCAACGTGTGCCGGATGGTTTGGTTCTGGTGCCAAACGCGTCCGGTGCCTATCCCTATGGCAAGACAAACTATTCAGGTTATGCCGAACCTGTCAGCCCGCAACTGGCGGCGCAGCGTTACCCCTATGATATCCCCGAAGGTATCAACCCGATGGCCCGTGTCGTTATCGTCGGCGATGCCGCATGGTCTGTGGATTTGGTACGCGCCGCGGGTCGTATTGAGACCGACGCGTATATCCTGACATGGGAGCCGGGCCAGAACTCAGTGTATCATGGTCGCACGATCTCTGATGGGCTGGACGTGGGAAACATTCTGGTGCAGCACAAATCCGCAGGGGTGCTGCAAGACGTGCGATACGAGGTATCTTTTGCCTTCGTCTTTGCGGCTTTTGTTCCTGATGGGACATGGCACCTTTAGGCAGGACAGAACGACCTAAGGTGATAGAGGACGAGACATGAAAAAGAGTGTTGCAGCCATCGGCATTGTTGCTGTCATAGGTGGCGCTTATTGGGCGTATACGGCCACGCGCGCACCGTTCTGGGATACCGATA
>CAZJAW010000098.1:0-7676 GCA_964544035.1 uncultured Rhodobacterales bacterium | reverse complement strand
CTGGCGCCTTGGGCGACCCAGTTGGCGAGGATGTCGCGGACGGGGCAGAAGAAGACGGACAGCCAAACGCTGGTGCACCGGCTGTTGCCTCTGGTGGCGGTGC
This sequence comes from uncultured Rhodobacterales bacterium, assembly GCA_964544035.1. Classification (GTDB taxonomy): domain Bacteria; phylum Pseudomonadota; class Alphaproteobacteria; order Rhodobacterales; family Rhodobacteraceae; genus Tateyamaria. The sequence goes on along the minus strand of CAZJAW010000098.1, from coordinate 7,573 downwards.
CATCAATTCGCCTCAGGACGTGCAGAATGCAATTGATCGCATTATCGGCTACTACGAACGTGCGGAACCGTCCAGTCCGGTGCCAATACTGCTGCACCGTGCAAAAAAACTTGTCGGGGCCGATTTTATGACCATCGTGCAAAACATGGCGCCGAACGGGATGGATATGGTAAACCTAATTCGTGGTTCAGAAGAGTAATTTACAACTTAGTGCTGCCCGCATTTGGGGGGGTGGCCTAGAAAACAACGGTATAAAAAGGAGAAACGGGACATGGCCGGGAGTTCACAGAAATTCATTGCGCGCAATCGCGCACCACGGGTCCAGATCGAATATGATGTGGAACTGTATGGTGCAGAGAAAAAGATACAGCTGCCCTTTGTGATGGGTGTCATGTCAGATTTGGCCGGCAAATCTGAAGTGCCGCAGCCTGGCATTGCAGATCGCAAGTTTCTTGAGATTGATGTCGACAACTTTGATGACCGTATGAAGTCGATGGCACCACGCACCGCGTTCACAGTGCCCAACACTTTAACCGGCGAAGGCAACATGGCCGTCGATATGACATTTGAGTCTATGGACGATTTCAGCCCCGCCGCCATTGCAGCCAAAGTCGAGCCCCTTAAGGAGCTTTTGGATGCCCGCACGCAGCTGAGCAACTTGATGACTTACATGGACGGGAAGTCCGGTGCCGAAGATCTGATCGCCAAGATCACACAAGATCCGGCGCTGCTTAAAACCCTTGCGGCACAACCTGCTGCCAAAGTTGACAGCGAAGATCAGGAGTAACCCATGGCCGAACTTGAAACAGAAGCAGCCGGTGGTGCAGAAGCGACAGCCTTTGGCTCGTCCGATTTTGAAGACCTGCTGAAAAAAGAATTCCGCCCTAAGTCCGATCAGGCCAAGACTGCCGTTGAACAAGCGGTAAAAACACTGGCCGAACAGGCGTTGGCAAACACGTCACTGGTGTCAGACGACGCGCTGCGCACGATCGAAAGCATCGTCGCTCAGATCGACCAAAAGTTGACCGAGCAGGTCAACCAAATCCTGCACCACCCTGATTTCCAACAGTTGGAAAGCGCGTGGCGTGGATTGCACTATCTTGTCAACAATTCCGAAACTGACGAGATGCTCAAGATCCGGGTCATGAACATTTCCAAAAAGGACATGCACAAGACCCTGCGCAAGTTCAAAGGTACCGCTTGGGACCAGTCTCCAATCTTCAAAAAGGTGTATGAAGAGGAATTTGGTCAGTTCGGCGGTGAACCTTATGGATCGCTGGTTGCGGACTATCATTTTGACCATTCGCCCCCAGACGTCGAATTGCTGGGTGAGATGACCAAGATTGCCGCCGCAGCCCACGCGCCGCTGATCACGGGTGCAGATCCGGCACTGTTCCAGATGGACAGTTGGTCGGAACTGGCCAACCCACGTGATCTGTCCAAGATTTTCCAGACACCGGAATATGCGGCTTGGCGTTCGCTTCGTGAAAGCGAAGATTCCAAATATGTCGGTATGGCGATGCCCCGTTTCTTGGGTCGTTTGCCTTACGGATCCAAAACCGACCCAGTCGAAGCTTTTGCCTTTGAAGAAGAAACCGATGGGTCGGATCACAGCAAATATGGCTGGGTCAATGCCGCTTATGGCATGGCGGTCAACATCAACCGCTCTTTCAAAGAGCATGGTTGGTGCTCGCGTATTCGTGGGGTCGAGAGCGGCGGGACGCTTACAAGTTTGCCCACGCACACTTTCCCATCTGACGATGGCGGCGTGGACCAAAAGTGTCCAACCGAGATCGCCATTTCGGATCGCCGCGAGTCAGAATTGGCCAACAATGGCATGATGCCTTTGATCCACCGCAAAAATTCGGACACTGCCTCATTCATCGGGGCGCAATCTTTGCACAAACCTGCTGAATACGATGATCCGGATGCAACGGCGAACGCCCAACTGGCGGCGCGGTTGCCCTACTTGTTCGCGACTTGCCGGTTTGCGCACTACCTCAAGTGTATTGTGCGCGATAAAGTCGGCAGCTACAAAAGCCGCGACGACATGCAGCAGTGGCTGCAAACATGGATCAACCAATATGTTGATTTTAACGCGGACACTTCGCCCGAATCTGTCAAAGCACAACAACCGCTCGCTGCGGCTGAAGTTGTGGTAGAAGAGGTCGAAGGCAATCCGGGTTACTACTCGTCGAAGTTTTTTCTTCGACCTCATTACCAGCTGGAAGGCCTTTCAGTGTCTCTTCGGCTGGTTTCTAAGCTGCCAAGCGAGAAGTGATGAATTTCATCCAGCGCTTTTCAGCCCCTCCCACTGTGTAAAACTATCAACCAAAAGGAAAAACCAAAATGTCATTTGACGCGTTTATGTATATCCCAGCAGAAGACAAACTAAAGGGCGAGACTCAAGACGAAAGCTTCAGCGAAAAGGATGCTTTCGAAATCATGAGTTTTGAAATCGGTGCAGAGAACAACATCAACATCGGCTCAATTTCGGGCGGTGGTGGTGCTGGTAAAGCAACCTTCAAAGAACTGACTGTTACCAAAAAGACAGACACATCATCTTGCGGATTGTTTACGCGCTTGGTTGAGGGTGGTCACATTCAGGATGTCTTCATCGAACTGCGTCGTTCCGGCGGTGCTGCAGGCGCATCCGGCGCGACCTTTCTGAAGTTCGACTTCAAACTGGTCATGCTCCAAGACATCGCCTGGTCTGGTTCGGACGGCGACGACATCTGCGAAGAGACGCTGGTTTTGCAGTATGGTGCAATGAAGGTCGAGTATTTCAAGCAGGACATCACAGGCCAAATGGCGACGCACAGCACGGCCCTTTGGAGCCGCGTCAAGAACAAAGCTGCTTTGGAAGTCTAAGTCAGCAATTTTGCGACTTGATATCAAACAGACAGGCCCTACGCTGGGCCTGTCTCTCTAAATTTGCATTTTTATTGGGAGACACCGCGTGAGCGCCGAGGATCTTTTAAAATCTGGTGATCTGGATGGCGCACTGGCTGCATTGCAGGCAGATATTCGCGCCGATGCCGCCAACCCTGCACTCCGTATTTTTCTGTTTCAATTGCTATCAGTCCGCGGCGACTGGAACCGCGCGATCGCGCAATTGAAACTGTCCGCCGAGATGGACGGGACGGCCACCCACATGGCGCAGACCTACCGCGAAGGCATCATTTGCGAAGTTTACCGCGAAAAAGTGTTCGCGGGTGAAAAAGACCCCCTTATTTTTGGTGAACCTGCCGAATGGATCGCACTGATGGTCGAGGCGTTGAAATCGAACATCGCTGGTAACAACGAACAAGCGGCCGAAACCCGCGCGCGTGCTTTTGAACAAGCGCCGAGCCTGTCGGGCAAAATCAACGGCGAACCGTTTGAATGGATCGCAGATGCTGACATGCGCCTTGGTCCACTGCTTGAAGTCATCGTGAACGGGCGGTATTTCTGGATGCCGTTCACATCGATCGCCAAAGCCAAATTTGAGGACCCGATTGATCTGCGCGATGCAGTCTGGACGCCCGCCGAAATCAAGTTAGCCAATGGGGGTGACATCGTCGCTTTGATCCCGACCCGTTACGCCGGGACTGTTGAAAACGGCACCAACAATGACCGACTTGCCCGTTCAACCCAGTGGGTCGACCTCGGCGCAGAGTCCTATGCGGGTCTTGGCCAACGTCTACTGACCACTGATTTGGGCGATACTGCGTTGATGGATGTACGTCTGCTTGAAATGGATGTTGAAGTGCCAGAAGAAGCGGCGGCTGAACCCGCCCATGCGGACGGGGACGAGGGCTAATTCATGTCCGACCGTATGATCGCCGAACGTTTGCAGCCTTCGCTGTTGGACCGTCTTACCGATGACGACCCGTTCGAGGTCAAGGAAAGCCGCGACAGCCGAGTCATTGATCTGCGCCAATTGCGTGAAATCCTGCAGCGTGATCTTGCATGGCTGTTGAACACCACAAACAGCGCTTCGTTTATTGACGAGGAGGTTTACCCCCACACGTTTAAATCCGTCGTGAATTACGGAATCTCGGATGTGGCCGGGGATTATTCAACGCTCGACCGCGTCGAGTTGATCCGCAAATCTATTGTCGCAGCCGTCCAGGTGTTTGAACCACGCATTCATCCCGGTTCGTTGAACGTGAAACTGCAAGACGGTCACAAGGGCAGAAAATCGGTGGTGTCTTTTGACATCCGCGCCGACATGTGGGCCCAGCCGCTACCGATCGAATTGTACTTACGCAGTTCCGTTGATGTGACCACTGGAGAGCTTGAATTGGAAAGGGTCGCCTGAGGCGCATATGGATACACGTTTGCTCAAACACTACGAAGGCGAATTGGCTTTCATGCGCGATATGGGGGCTGAGTTTGCTCAATCCTATCCAAAAATTGCGTCCCGTTTGGGCATGGATGGCGTCGAAGTTGTTGACCCGTATGTAGAGCGGTTGCTGGAAGGTGTCGCGTTCTTGTCTGCCCGCGTGCAGCTTGAGCTTGAGCTGCAATATCCGACACTCACGTCGAACCTGTTGGAAATCATCTATCCCCACTATCTGTGCCCGCAGCCATCAATGATGGTGGCCGCCTTTGAACCGGACATGCAGAACGCAGCGCTTGAAGATGGCTACATGATCGAACGCGGCTCTGAACTGCGTTCGGTGCTGGGCGATGGCGATACAACGCCTTGCGAATTCCGTACGTCTTCGGACGTCACCATGTGGCCGATCAAGATCACCGAAGCCGAATATATAGACGGGCGCGGCGAATTGGTTGCAGCAGGTGTGGCACGGGACACCGAAGCGCGCGCAGGCATTCGTTTGCGGCTTGCTCGATTTGGCGATCAGCCAATTTCCGAACTGACTTTGGACAGTTTGACCCTGTTTCTGAACGGATCCGAAGGAAAGAATTGGGAATTACACGAACTGCTAAGCACGCAAGTGACGGGTGTCTTGGGTCGTTCAACTGACCGGCGTGCAGACTGGGTTGACGAATTGCCAAACGGCAAAGTTGTGCCACGTGGTTATGATCAAAGCGAAGCTTTGCTGCCCACACCTCAGCGCAGCTTTGACGGCTATCGGTTGTTGCAAGAATATTTTGCGATGCCGGAGCGGTTCCATTTTGTTGACCTCAAAGGCATCTCGATGGCGCTGCAACGCGCCAAAGGGGCGGATGTCGACATCTATATTCTGTTGCGGACGGGAGACACTGAAATCGCGTCTGGTGTGACGCCAGAAGCCTTTACCCTAAACGCGACACCGGCGGTGAACCTGTTTCACAAGCGTTGCGATCGTGTTCACGTCACGCCTTCTGTGACAGAGCACCACGTGGTCGCAGATCGCACCGCGCCATTGGATTATGAGATTTATGCACTAGACGGCATCACCGGCATTTCCGGTGCCGGCGAAGACGACGTAGAATTCCGCCCCTTTTATTCCGCAACCGACCTGACGGCAGCGGGCGAAACCCATGCGACCTATTACACCCAGTCCCGCAAGATGCGACAACGCGCCGAAAAGGAACGACTAAAGGGCGTGCGCACCTCGTATCTTGGCTCTGAAACCTATGTGACATTGGTGGACAGCTCGCAGGCCCCTTATGGCACATTGCTGGATCAATTGGCCGTGCAAGCGATGGTGACGAACCGCGATCTGCCGCTGTTGTTGCCCACTGGGGCGAAGGACGTGTTCCGCCTGCCGGGCGGCGGTCCCATCGCCCATATCACCACACCGGTGAACCCAACGCGTCCGCGTCCTTCGTTAGGGCAGGGCGACACTGCGTGGCGTTTGATTTCGCACCTGTCACTGAACTATCTGTCCATCGCGGATGAAGGTTCCCAAGACAGTGCCGCCGCCCTGCGCGAGATGATTGGTATCTACGCGCCGTCGGGCAACAAGGTTTTGGAAAAACAGCTTGAGGGGCTTGTCGCTGTGTCGACCCGTCCGATTGTGCGGCGCATGGCAGACGAAGTTCTGTCCACCGCCGTGCGTGGTCTTGAGATCACCATTACCTTTGACGAGAGCTTTTTCGAAGGCACCAGCGCTTATGCCATGGGCGCCGTGCTGGAACGTTTTTTCCGTAAGTATGTATCGCTTAATAGTTTTACCGAAACGGTGCTTGTCACCCAACAGCGTGGGGAGATTACCCGATGGCGACCGGAAACCGGTCTGGGACGGATCCTCTAACCCACTTAGAGCGCCTGATCGAGGACCCTGAAAAACACCACATCTTTCACGCCTTTCGGGTGTTGGAAGCGGCGTATCCAGACACGGCCCGCATCGGAAAAGCCCGCCGCCCGCGTGAAGATATGGTGCGTTTCGGCCAAGAGGCAGATTTGCGGTTTCCACCATCTTCTATTGCCTCATTTGAACCGCCCAAGGGCGAAAAGCCGGGCCGCCTGACCAATCGCTTTTTTGGTTTGTTTGGTCCAAACGGTCCGCTGCCTCTGCATTTGACAGAATACGTGTCCAACCGTGTACGACATCACCGCGACCCGACGTTGTTGTCCTTTGCCGATATGATGACGCACCGCCTGACGACTTTGTTTTATCGGGCGTGGCGTTCTGGTGAACCTGCCGCCAGTTTTGATCGCGGTGAAAGTGACGGGATTGAACGCAAAGTTGCGGCCATTGGTGGCTTTCATGCAGACAAGATGCGCCAAAAGGATGCGATGCCCGATCTGGCAAAACGCCATTTCGCGGGCCTTTTGGCTCAGGGGCCACGCAATGCCGAAGGGCTGCAATCCGTCCTGCAATCGTTCTTTGGCACCAAAGTCGAAGTCATCGAATTTGTCGGGTGCTGGTTGGAGCTGGAACCCGACGACCGTTGGCAAATGGGCATGGCAACGCAACTTGGTCGTACAGCATCCATTGGGGATCGGGTTTGGACACGGTCGGCCAAGTTCCGGCTTCGCATTGGCCCTCTGAGCTATGAGGAATACCAACGCCTGTTGCCCGGCACAGGTTCGATGGAGCGGCTGCGCGCGATTGTACGCAATTATGTCGGCGATGCTTTGGATTTTGACGTGAATTTAGTGCTGCGCGCAGACCAAGTGCCGCAACCCAAATTAGGGGAAACTGTTCGGCTGGGTCAGACCAGCTGGGTGGGAGATATGAAAAGAAAAGATGACGCGGATGAATTGTATCTGGAGCCAAACGCCCAGACCGCGCCGATATTAGAAGGGACATAAATTATGACGGAAATCAGTCGCGTTGCGCTGTTCGGCAAACTGAACACCTTGGGCTACAAGGCCATCGAAGGGGCCACAGTCTTTTGTAAAATGCGCGGCAATCCGTATGTCGAGGTTGTCCATTGGGTGCACCAGATTCTGAACAATCAGAACAGTGACATCCACAGAATAGTTGAACATTTCAAGCTAGACCCCGGCAAGATCGCCGAAGAGATCACATCCGCTTTGGATGCCTTGCCGCGAGGTGCGAGTTCTGTGAGCGACTTGTCCTCCCATCTTGAAGACGCGATGGAGCGGGCGTGGGTTTGGGGGTCGCTTTTGTATTCCTCCAATCAAGTGCGCACTGGCCACATTATTTTGGGCATGCTTGAGACGCCAAAC
>CAZJAW010000097.1:0-7809 GCA_964544035.1 uncultured Rhodobacterales bacterium | reverse complement strand
CTTGTGGCCTTGAGATCGGGCGGAACGAACATTCCTGTTGGCGATGCGCTAGAGCATGTTTTTGGCTACGGTCTGTCGCTTGATATGACGCGGCGCGACTTGCAGGGCATTCAAAAGAAAATGGGGCGGCCTTGGGAAATCGGCAAAGCGTTCGAACGCTCCGCCCCTTGCGGCCCGCTGCACCCAGTTTCTGCAGTGGGGCACCCTGATCAGGGGCGACTTGTGCTGACAGTCAACGGCGAACTGCGCCAAGAGGCAGACTTAAACCAGATGATTTGGAAAGTGCCTGAAATGATCTCGTACCTGTCCGAATATTTCGAACTCGCACCCGGCGATGTCATTATGTCCGGCACGCCTTCTGGCGTGGCAGCCGTCGCAAAAGGGGACGTCATGGCGTTGCGCATCGACGGGCTCGGATCGCTAGAAGTGAATGTCGTTTGAAAAGACGGCCGTTCTGATTGAAAGAACCGCACGCCAAATTGAAGCATTGCGCGTAGAGCTTGTTTAGCACCTATAAGACACGTTTTTGGCGTTTAGTATCAGTGCGTTCGTTGACTACCTTCGTGTTGAATACCGGCATCAGGGAAAGCTCTTTAAGACAATCAATCACAGCCGTCGCAAAAACGATCTCTTGCCCCATTTCGTTCCCCGATACATGTTCAGTACCGTCAGGCTAAAGGAACATAGCAATGCAAACCACTCTTACAGCCCTCATTGCCGACCATTCCGGCGACCTTCCTGCAATTGGCGCGCCGGGTCGAGATTGGCTGAGTTATGATGGTCTGCGTACCCTCACCAGCGACGTTGCGCAGGCGTTGAACCAGATGGGGATTGATGCCGCTGACCGTGTGGCGATTGTGCTGCCCAATGGCCCGGAAATGGCATCGGCTTTTGTGACCGTGGCGCAGTCAGCAACGACTGCACCGCTGAACCCAGCCTATAAAGAAGAAGAATATACATTTTATCTAGAGGATCTGAAGGCCAAAGCGCTGATCTTGCGCGATGGTGATGACGGACCTGCATACGATGCGGCCACCAAACTTGGCCTAGCGGTCATTCGCCTGTCTGTTCCTTCGGACGCACCTGCGGGGTATTTCACCTTGTCCTCGGAGATGAAGGGGGCTGCACATCGTGCGCCCAGCGCTGACGATGTCGCCTTGATCCTGCACACCTCTGGCACCACGTCACGCCCCAAAATCGTACCACTTTTGCACTCCAATGTCGCAGCATCAGCCCAGCATATTCGCGAGTCCCTCAAACTATCCCAAGCAGATCGGTGCATGAACGTGATGCCCTTGTTCCATATCCATGGGCTGATCGCGGCGGTTGCGGCATCACTGGCCTCGGGGGCGTCCATCTGGTGCGCACCGGGCTTTGATGCGTTGAAGTTCTTTGGCTGGATGAAGGATGCGCAGCCCACATGGTATACAGCCGTGCCAACCATGCATCAGGCCATATTAACGCGCGCGCCCCGCAACGCGGATGTCATCAAAGACACCAAACTGCGCTTTTTGCGGTCGTCTTCTGCGTCGCTGCCTGCACAAGTCATGCGCGCCTTAAACGAGACATTCAATGCGCCCGTGATCGAAGCCTATGGGATGACCGAAGCCGCGCACCAAATGGCCTGCAATCCACTGGGTTCCGGCACGCAAAAGCCCGGCGCAGTTGGCATCCCAGCAGGCCCCAAAATGGGCATCGCACACGAGATAGAAAATCACTTGATCGAAGGCACTGGCGAAGTCGTCATCTCTGGCCCCAACGTCACGCCCGGCTATGAAAGCAACCCGGATGCCAACGCCAAGAACTTTTTTGTAGCGGACGGCGCGCGCTGGTTCCGCACCGGCGATCAAGGGGCTTTTGACGCCGAGGGCTATCTGCATCTGACGGGCCGCCTGAAAGAGATCATCAATCGCGGCGGCGAAAAAATCAGCCCGCTCGAAGTGGACGGCGTCCTGCTGGATCACCCGGATGTGGCGCAAGTTGTAACCTTTGCACTGCCCCACCCTAAACTGGGCGAAGAGGTGGCCGCAGCCCTAGTTCTTAAAGACGGGTCAAACGCGACCGAAAACGACATCCGCAGTTTTGCGGCAGACCATATGGCGGATTTCAAAGTCCCGCGCAAAGTCATCATCATGGATGAAATCCCAAAAGGTGCGACCGGCAAGATGCAGCGCATCGGACTGGCGGAAAAGCTGGGCCTGACCAAGGACACATCCGCATGAAAATCTGCATCTTTGGGGCCGGTGCCATCGGTGGCTACATGGGCGTAAAGCTGGCGCAGGCCGGTGCGGATGTCAGCCTTGTCGCACGCGGCCCCCATCTCGCGGCCATGCAGAACAAGGGCTTGACGTTAATCGAAGAAGACAGCGCGCCTCAGACCGTCACAGTCAACGCCAGCGACAATCCTGCCGACTTGGGGGTACAGGACTATGTCATCATTACGCTCAAGGCACATTCCGTCCCCCCTATCGTACCCAAAGTGCAACCTTTGATTGGGCAAGACACAACAATTGTAAGCGGTGTGAACGGTGTGCCGTGGTGGTACTTCCACAAGATCGGCACTGATCTGGAAGGCACACGACTACAAACCGTCGATCCAGGCAACGCGCAATGGGACGGCTTTGGGCCGGACCGCGTTCTGGGCTGCGTGGTTTATCCTGCGGCCGAAGTGTCCGAGCCCGGCACAATCAAACATATCGAGGGCAATCGCTTTAGCCTTGGTGAACCTGACGGCACCAAATCAGATCGCGCACTCGCCTTGTCCAAGGCCTTAAGTGCGGCTGGGCTAAAGGCGCCAGTGCGCCCTCGATTGCGTGACGAAATTTGGGTGAAACTATGGGGCAACCTGTCGTTCAACCCGATTTCAGTTCTGACACATGCTACATTGGATGTGCTTTGCACCGATGACGGCACACGCGCCGTCGCACGCAACATGATGCTTGAAGCGCAACAGATCGCCGAGAAAATGGGGGTAAAATTCCCAATCGACGTCGAACGGCGCATCGATGGTGGTGCCGCCGTCGGGGCGCACCGTACGTCTATGCTGCAAGACCTTGATCAAGGTCGCCCAATGGAAATCGACGCGCTCGTGGGTTCAGTTCAGGAATTGGGACGGATCACAGATACGCCGACACCGACAATCGACTCGGTTCTTGCGCTGACGCAATTGCGTGCACGTTCGGCCGGACTATACGGTGGGTAGTTCGCCAATCGGAAACTCGAATATTTGATCAAATTCGGACGCCAAGCCGGCTCGGCTGGGCGATTGGCATTGTGGTCGTTGACCAAGTTCGTTGTCCTTTTGGAAACAACTTACAGCCCTAGCTAGAATTGCCCCCGGATTGTGTGAAGCCCTCTGAGTTTTTGTCGAAAAGAAGGCAAAGAAAGGCTCTTTTTGTGCAAAGGCAAAGGCATAGTGACAGAGGCAAACCAGAATCTGTAGACTGCACAACGTACAAAGTAAGTTGTCCCGTACGACAACAGTTTTTTAAAGGTGACCACGACGGCAATCAAAGTTCTGACAACAGCAGCAAGTATAGCCGCAATGACGGCGACCATGGGTGTGGCGTCTACGCTTGCGCCTGCACCTGTCTCTGGACCGGCATTTGTTGTTGAACTGGACTTCGCAGGCCAAGTCGCGCCTGCGCAACGCCGCAACGATATCGCGTCCCCCGTTGCAATTGATGATCACCTCTATGTCGTCAACCAAAGAGACGCGAGCATCTCAATTCGCCAGTCTGACGGATCGTTCACTGAAGTGGTCAGTTCCACGACCCTGCCGACCGGCGTCACACAACCCACGACAGCGGGCTTACCGACCAGCGGTATTGTGAATATCGCGGGCCAAGGCGACAAAGCCTATGTCACCTATTACTCATCAACCATCCCGGATGGGTTTAGTGCGGCGGACCCTTTACCGGTCGACGAAAGATATCCCACGACGGCGCCGCGATACGAACTTATCTATTCCTACGACCGAGGCGCTGATGGATCGCTAAGTGATCCAACGCCTTTGAAAGCCTTCGAGGCCAGCACCAACGGGCACCAAAGTGGCGGTATGCTGGTATTGCCAGACGGCGATTTGTTATACGCACGTGGTGATCACCTTCGCCCCACATTTGACGGCCTTTCAGCTCCGCAGGAACTGGACACGTCGGTATCGAAACTTCTGCTTATTGATCCTGACACAGGCAGCAGCGAAATCGTGGGCCAAGGGCTGCGCAATGTGCAACGCTTGACCTATGCTGACGAAGCCAGAACGCAGATCGCTTTTGCTGACATCGGCTGGCAAGTTGCTGAAGAAATCAATCAGGTTTCCGTTTCCGACCTTCTTGACACCTCGACGGTCGAAAACTTCGGATGGGGGCGCAATGCAGACGGCAATGCGCGCGAAGGCACATTTTACGTCAATTCCGGCCCTGAATCAGAAGCTATGGCAATCGGAGAAGCCCCAGTTGATGAAGCTGGATTCATCCAACCCTTTGCCCAATTTGGGCGAGAAGACCGCCCAGGATTCTTTGCGGTTAGCGGCCCTGTTGCGTCTACGGAATCCTTTGACGCCATTGGGTTGCTGTTTGGCGATTTGGCATCCGGCGATCTTTTTGCCACCGCCGCGGGTGCCACCGGAACAAACAACGAAGTATTCAGCGTCTTGGTCAGAGCACCCGACGGCACCCTGACGACAATCAGCGAACTGTTCGACATATCGCGTGATGACCCCCGGTTCTTCAACTTTGCTGACAATTCGGCTGGGGTTCTTTTTGAAAGATCAGGCACCATTTTTCGGATAACCGAAGTTGGACAGATATCCCCAGTCCCACTGCCTGCAAGTGGATTGCTTTTTGCCGTTCTGATGGGCATGGGCGGTGTGTATTCGCGGTCGCGAAAATCCAGAAAAGCGCGCTCTGTCTAACGCGCATTCAGTCACGCCCCCCCCCTGCCTCGATGGGCTGAGCGCCCTTCCCAAATTGATGTGGCTTTGGCAAGTCGCGGTGTGAGATAGGCCAATCCCTATCTCATCCGCCCACCGTAGGTCGCGCCAAGCCTCGCGGCACTAAATCGATCTAAATGAAAAAAGCATCGCCAATCCCCGGCGGCTTTTGCGCTTGCGGGACATTGGCGATGCGTGTTGTTTCGGCTTTTCCGCGCAAGCGCGTTACTGTTGCCAAATCTCTGTATCGGGGTGGAATTGCGACCATGCAAACCAAAACGCCTGATGACTTCCCAGATCGGATCCATCGACATCAACAGCCTTTATCCCACCTGCATCAAGCTCTAGACGCACGTTCTCAACCCCGATCTCGTCACCGCGGGTCAATGCCACAAGTGCTGTACTTCTTTGGAACGCGACCGGTTTACCCGATGCTGTGACAACGCCGATGACATCCTCGTGCACCGACATACGTGGGTCCACATCCCCAACTGGGAAAATTGGGCCGTTGGCATCGCGGCCATTGCGGAAATCCGGGTTTCGACCCAGTGCATAGCGTTCCAACAAGACGGTAGTTTCAGGGTGCGCCGCTTTCCATGCGCCCCATTCAGACGTGATGACAGTGGCCTGCTTGAGCTGCACGTTTTTCTCTGCCAGCGGACCAGTGACGGCATTGCCCAAAAAGGTATCAAAGACCGAGTACGTATTAAGGTCATACATCACTTTGTTGGACCGGCTCAGCAAGCCTGACGTGCGAAGGATGGGGCGTTCGACCCCTTCGGGTACATCGTCGGTGAAATAGGCCTGCGCAGCACCACATAGGGTACAATAGGGAATACCCAAATCGCGCCCACCAAGTGTGTCATTCACCATCTCACGGACTTCCATGATTTGGCGTGGATAGGCGCGGTATTCGCCATTCACTTCGATGCCAAAGACAACATCATCGTCCCGAAGCCACGTGGCTTCTTCGGCTGACGTGACCATGGGATTATCTGCGGCAGGAATGCAATTGCACAGATCATCCGTCTCATCATGTGCGCGGTTATCGATCAGCACCCCGCCCCAAGACACCAATCGCCAGTCGATATCACCTCTTACAAAAATGCGCTCCCAACCGGGCACAATGCCGGTGAAAATTTCGCGCTTATAGTCAAGGTAATCTGGCGGCTCCGGGATATCCCATGCAAGCAGGTGATCTGTGACCACGCCCCAGCTATTTTCAAACCGAAACGGTTTTCCAAGCAAATCAGAGGCGGCATTGGTCAACTGCTCATTCAACTGTCCAGAGGCCGCAAACCGCATCATATCAGAGATAAGCCAAACAAGGCGCGGGTCGCCGGATTTGGCAATCTCCGCCAAAGCAAGAGTTTGGTTTTCGTCCCACGTCGACAGTGCAACGCTGTCCACAAAAGCGACGCGTGCTGCAAATTCTACACCCGGTGACAGCTTACCCGTGGGAATTTCTGGCGGTTCGCCAAATTCTTCGATCACATAGTCGGGTAGTGGATCTGCGCTTTGCGCATGCAATGCGCCTGTCAGGATCAAGCACAAGACAAGGCTTGCGGCCGCGACAAGACTGCGCGGGAAAGTTCTTTGAACAAACACGATAACGGGCCTTTCGTAATTCATGGTTCTTACTTTAGCGCCGCCCGTTTCTGGTCGTGCGCGTATGATCATTCGCATTTCAGCACCGCACGACTCGTCAAGACGTACCGCGATGCATCACTACAAATGTGCACTGTGGCCGCACCGACGCCTAATCACGTTTGCTCGAGATGGCGTTATTGCCTGAAACGTTAAATTTGCTGTTCGTCTATCCCTTTACATAGCAAGCACCGCAAGGCATGCCCGAGGTGCATCAAAGGCCGCATACCCGAGCAGGCCCAAAGCGCACGCCTCATCGAGCTGGCTTTATGACATTGTCTTGACACTTGGGGTCGGGTTCAGAACTGGGTTCTGGCCATCCATGATCAATTCACAGGCGACACGGTGCCCATCGCCATGGGGGATGAGTTCCGGCAGGATTTCTTGGCACTGCGGTTTTGCGGCAGGACAGCGCGAGGCAAAGCGACACCCTTCTGGTAAATCCAGTGGATCGGGCGGATCGCCCGGGATCAAAATACGCCGAGCACTGCGTCGTATTTCAGGATCAACAGATGGCACCGCAGACAATAGCGCCGCCGTATAGGGATGCAGCGGATTGTTGAAAAGCGCACGCCTGTCTGCATGCTCTACCACTTTGCCCATATACATAACGGCGACGCTGTCGCACATGTGCTGCACCACGCCCAGATCGTGACTGATAAAAACGTAAGTAAGACCGAACTGGGCTTGCAAGCGCCGCAACAGGTTCAAAATCTGCGCTTGTACGGCGACATCAAGGGCTGACACTGGTTCATCACAAATAATGACATCGGGCTGAGTGCTAAGTGCGCGGGCAATGCCGATGCGTTGGCGCTGACCTCCGGAAAACTGATGGGGAAACAGGCGCTTCTGCTCAGGGCGCAAACCGACTGCTTCAAATAAGGTCTCGACGATTTCCACTTTCTCGGCCTCTGACTTGTCCGTCAGACTGTCCAGAGGTTCGCGCACGATGCTTTCCGCCCGCTTGCGCGGATTTAGTGACGAATACGGGTCCTGAAAAATCACCTGCACGCGAGTGCGCATATCTTTCAACTGATCGCGCCCAAGCGCCAAAATATCGACACCGTCCAGCATGACGTTGCCGCTGGTTTGCGCGCTGACAAGCTGGGCAATTGCAAGAGCTGCGGTGGTTTTGCCTGACCCGCTTTCCCCCACAATCGCCAGCGTCTCACCGCGCTTCACGGCAAAGGACACATCATCGACAGCCGTTAAAAAATGCTTCCGTCCCCACC
>CAZJAW010000096.1:0-7824 GCA_964544035.1 uncultured Rhodobacterales bacterium | reverse complement strand
CCTATTTTACCAATCTCGACATCATCCCCGGCAACCTTGACCTGATGGAGTTCGAACACGAAACCCCCCGCGCCTTGGCCGCGCGCGAAGGTGCGATGTTCTTCACCCGCGTTGGTGCTGCCTTGTCAGAAGTCGAAAAAGACTATGACGTGGTGGTGATCGATTGCCCGCCGCAGCTCGGCTTCCTCACTATGTCTGCACTTTCAGCGGCGACGGCTGTTCTCGTGACCGTGCACCCACAAATGCTCGACGTGATGTCGATGTGCCAGTTTTTGTTAATGACCAGCAACCTCCTTGGCGTGGTCGCGGATGCAGGGGGCGATATGTCCTATGACTGGCTGCGCTACGTGGTAACACGTTATGAACCCGGCGACGGGCCGCAAAATCAAATGGTGACATTTATGCGCTCGCTCTTTGGTGATCATGTCCTCAACAACACCGTCTTGAAATCGACGGCGATTTCCGACGCAGGCATCACAAAACAGACTCTATACGAGGTCGAAAAGGGCCAATTCACCCGCACCACCTACGATCGCGCGATGGAATCCATCAACGCGGTGAACACCGAAATCGAAGGGCTGGTGCAAACCGCATGGGGGCGCAATGGCACGTAAAAACCTGCTCGAAGGGCTGATGGCCGAAGGCGCGAAACCCGCCGAAACCGCCCCTTCTGCGAAACGCCCCCTCAAGGGCGCCATCGGTGCCGTCTCGCAATCCATCGAGGCGCTTAAGGCGCGCGCCCTGCTCGACCTTGATCCATTCTTGATCGACGCAGGCGGCTTGCAAGACCGGCTTGAATCCGACGACACCGAAGACGCCGCCCTGCTTGCTTCCATCCGCGACTATGGCCAACAAGTCCCTGTGCTTGTCCGACCTCATCCGTCCGATGCTGAGCGATACCAAATCGTCTATGGTCGTCGCCGGGTGCTCGCGATGCGCGACCTTGGCCAACCGGTCAAGGCTCTGTTGCGTGATCTTGACGACAGTGCCCTTGTCATGGCGCAAGGTCAGGAAAACACGGCGCGCCGCGGGTTGTCCTTTATTGAAAAGGCCAATTTTGCGGCTCAAATGCGGGATGCAGACTATGATCGCCGCGCGATCTGCGATGCGCTCTCTATCGACAAGACAGTGGTGTCCCGCATGCTGCAAATTGTTGACCGCATTGGGCAGGATCTGATCACCATGATCGGTGCGGCACCCTCCGTGGGTCGGGATCGTTGGGGAGCGCTGGCCAATAAGCTGGAATCCGGCGAGACAGACGCGTTGACGATGATTGATATGATCGCCGCTAAGGCGACCACAAAAAGCGACAGCAATGATCGTTTTGAAATCGCGATCCGCACAGGCGATGAAGGAACACCAGTTCGCAAAGAACATACGCAGCCGGATGGTGATCCCAAACCCCGTGCTTCGCGGCGCACCATTATGGCCCCAAATTCAGGCACCCCCATCGCACGCGCGATGATGGGTCACGACAAGGTCGTTCTCACTCTGCCGCGCGACAGCGGCGGCGGGTTCGAAGATTGGCTTGTCGATCATCTTTCCGACATTCACCGGACGTGGGTGAAATCCCACGCCGATGAAGACACCGAGCAGTAAACCAACAAAAGGAGGCACAACAGGCACCGCCGAAAAAACAAAGCCCCCCAGATCATAACGACCCGAGAGGCTCCGATTTGGTTCTAGCACCTCCGAATCTACGCGCTCTATGAGTCGGCTGTCAACAACACCTGGCGGGTGAACGGCACTTTTTTGTCTTGTGATCAGCTTATGGAACGACTTTCAACGACGCCCTTTGGGCAGCGGCCAATGACGCTTGGCCTAATGCAGGCAGCCGCCAAGGCGGCCGAAGCCCCTGCCCTGCCTCACATCGACAAATGGGAACTCTTGCGCACACTTTGTGATGCGCGCGACGCGTTTCAGATAACAGACCGCGAAATCGGAGTGCTCGAGGCACTTTTGAGTTTTCACCCCGACAAACTTTTGGGCGGCAACGCCGATATGGTGGTGTTCCCCTCGAACCGTGCGCTTGCCACACGTTGTCACGGCATGGCCGAAAGCACGCTGCGCCGCCATCTCGCCCGGCTGGTCGACACAGGCCTGATCCTGCGCCACGACAGCCCCAACGGCAAACGCTATGCGCGCCGTGACCCTGACGGCGAAATTCTGCGCGCCTTTGGCTTTGATTTGCGCCCCTTGCTTGTGCGTGCCCCTGAAATCGCCCAAGCGGCTGATGTGGCCCGCACAGCGGCTGTACGACTGCGCGATATGCGCGAACGCATCTCTTTGCAAAAGCGGGACGCGCAGAAATTGGCTCTTTATGGCCTTGAACAGGGTCACAATGGCCCTTGGGACGCCCTTTTGGCTGATCTGCTTGATGTAACCCGTACGATGCGTCGTAAGCTGTCTTTGATCGAGTTAGAAGAAATCGCTGGCACTGTGGAAAACCTGTTGGCAGAGGTCTTGAAAAACGTCTCTAAAGCAGAAGAAATGATCGGCAATGACAGTCATTCTGAGCAGCAGTATCAGAATTCAAATACAGACTCTTCTGATTTTGAACCTTGCTTAGAAAAAAGCAGGGCGGCGGACGTTACGCCCAAAGAGGAACCAACTGTAGAACCTGACACGCCAGAAGTTTCGATCCCCCTGCCCCTTGTTTTGCGTGCCATTCCCGAAGCGCTCGAATACGCCCAAGGGCCTGTCACGCGTTTTGATGACCTTGTCCGATTAGGTGCGTTTTTGCGCGGTATGATCGGTATCAGCCCTTCTGCGTGGGATGATGCAGTGGCCGCGATGGGTCCCGAGGTGGCAGGTATTACGATTTGTTGTCTTGTGCAGCGCATCGACGACATCCGGTCTCCTGGCGGGTATTTACGCCACCTGACACGCCAAGCACAGGTCGGCAAATATTCCGTTACCCGAGGGATCATGGCATTAATTCAACGTCCACAAACTGCGGGGTTGGAAAGTTGACAGCTGTCAACAATCACCCGGATCAGCAAAAAGTTGACAGCTGTCAACTCTGCGAGGATGTGCCAATTTTTCAGGTTAACTTGACCCAACGGTCTGAAACCCGCAAAGTGCCGCAACGGGCAGAAAAATCGCCACGTCCTCACGTATTTTGGACGCAAGGCTGGAATGTTAAAGTCGTCGAAATTCGGCGGAGCGGATTGGTCGCGATGGTGAGAACAGGGCTCAAAAAGCAGGTGCATTTGCACCCTCGAAATGGCGAGACTTATGTCAGGCTCGGGTAATGAGAACGACGATTCTGATCGCACGATCTTTGGCCAGAAATTGCCAGAGTCGCGACCAGATCCGGTGCAGACTCCTTTGCATCAAGTCCGCCCGCTGACCCCGTCAGATGAGACCACTATCATTGGTGCAAAACTACCAGAACCTGCCCCGGTTCCCCCTCTCCCGTCAGAAGTCAAAAGACGGCGAGAAGCATCAAAACCTAGTCCAACGCCAAAAATGTCTCTGCGTGCAGCGACGCGCAGTTCTGGTCGAAATGCTGCTAAAAGTTCAAATCCGATGCTTGCCGCGGCGGGTGATATTTTGGGACTGTTGGGGCGGCTTCGCACGGGAATGGTCGAGATGCACGGCGCGCCGTTGCGTGACCACCTGAACAGTGAAATCGCGCGTTTTGCGGATCGCTGCGAAAAGGCCAAAGTCAAACGCGCCATCATTGATGATGGCCGTTATGCTTTAGCGGCGACGTGTGATGATATCGCAATGACTTTGCCTGGGTCTGACCCTGTATACTGGCGCGATAACGCGTTGGTTAAAACGCTGTTTAACGACGATCAGCACAGCACAGGTTTCTTTGAACGATATGAGCATTTGCTGACCAATCCCGGAAAGCGCACACCGCTGCTGGAACTCATGCTGGCCTGTGTGTCGCTTGGTTTTGAGGGGGAATACCGCGGTGCCCCTGATGGTCCGCGCGCCTTGGCAACGCTTCGTAAAGCTGGATATGAACGACTGCGCAACACAGTGCCGCGCATACCCCCTGCCCTCTCCAAAAAATGGCAACCGGTCGTTCTGCAAGGTCGGCGCTTGCGTCCGCTTTTGCCTCTTTGGATGGTCGCAGGAATTGCAGCGGCGATGGTTGTGGCGTTGTTCGTTTCACTTGCCTGGATTTTGACCGACGAAGCGCAGAGCACGCAAAACCGTATCATTTCCCTGCACCGCCCATTGCCTCCGGTCGAGATTGACCGCGTGTCAGTTGAGAACGTGAGTGCCGTCATCACCTACGAAGCACCGCCGACAGGGCAGATTGACCGCATTAAAACGCAGTTAACCGAGGAAATTGCCCAAGGGCTGACGACCATTGAAGAGGAGGGCGATTTTATCACTATCCGTCTTGGAAATGCGCTTAGTTTTGGACCCGGTGCACCGAGGCTTCAAAGTACAAGCCCTATCTTGTCCCGCATTGCGCAAATCCTTGAGGGCGAGCGCGGTGTAATCATAGTCGAAGGGCACAGCGACAATATCCCACTGACAGGAAGAGGGCGTTATAAAACCAACGAAGCGTTGTCGGAGGCGCGGGCCGAAGCAGTGGTCGCCGTCCTGACACCGTTCCTGTCGGATCCATCGCGCCTTTCGGCGATTGGGGTCGGGCCATCCAAGCCGCTGGATACCGCCAATACCGAAGCGGCACGGGCCAAGAACCGGCGTGTTGATATCCTTTTACGCAAGGAGCAGCAGCTTTGACCCGCCTGTTCTCATGGCTTTCGGCCTTTGTCACTTTGTTTGGGGTGGTATCACTGTGCGGTGCGATTTGGGTCGGCTTGCCGATTTTGGGCATCTCTTGGTTGTCTTTGGTGGAAGTGCGCGCAGGGCTTATTGGCTTTATCTTGCTGCTGCTTTTGGTGGGCTGGGTGGTGCGCTGGCGGGCGCGCAAAAAAGCGGCGAAAGACTTGGAAGACAGTCTGTTGGCCACTCAAGCTGGCGATGGACCGCTGTTGGCCGAGCGGATGCGTGCGGCGCTGACACGATTGAAAAAGTCCGGTGGTGCGGCGGCGCTTTATGAACTGCCTTGGTATATTTTGATTGGCCCACCGGGCGCAGGCAAAACGACGGCTTTGGTACATTCGGGGCTAGAGTTTCCCGGCGAACACGCGGCTGCGATCAGCGGTTTTGGCGGCACCAAGAATTGTGACTTCTGGTTCGCTGAAGAGGCGGTGATGATCGATACGGCTGGTCGCTATACCACGCAGGACAGTGACGAAACGGCTGATCGCAACAGCTGGTCCTCGTTCTTGGGGCAGTTAAAGACCGCGCGACCTGATCAGCCGATCAATGGTGTGATCCTTGCATTTTCGTGCGAGGATATGATGACCGAAAGCGCTGAAGGTCTAAAACGCCACGCAGAGACTGTACGCGCCCGATTGGCTGAGCTGAACGCCGCGTTTCATACTCATGTGCCGGTGTATGTGATTTTTACCAAGGCCGACATGATCGCAGGCTTTCGTGAGTATTTTGGCGGCTTTGATGAGGATCGCCGCAGAGGGGTCTGGGGGGCGACGTTTCAGACCCGAAACCGCCGTACAGAGACGCATCGCGCCGTTGCAAAAGAGTTCGACACCCTTGTTGCCCGTCTGTCTGATGAAGTCACGGACCGTTTGATTGAAGAAACGGATAGCGCCACGCGCATCGCGGTTTATGGCTTTCCTGAACAGATCGCGTTGTTGGAACGCAATGTGACGTCTTTCCTGAGTGCCGTATTTGAAAAACCGCAGCAAATCCGCGCGATCCTGCGTGGGTTTTATTTCACGTCTGGCACACAAGACGGCACGCCAATTGATCAGGTTTTAGGCGCGATGAGCGCGGGGGCAGGGGGCGCGCAGACGGGTTTTCTGTCTGGCAAGGGGCGGAGCTATTTCCTGCATGACTTGCTGAAAAAGGTGATTTTTGCGGAACGCGATTGGGTGGGCTACGACAAGGGCCGCATGTTGCGCCGCGCTATTGCGCGTGGCACTGGCAAGGCGATCATCACTGTTGCAAGTGTGGCGATGATTGCCATTCTTGGTATGAGCTTTTGGAAGAACGCGACGTTGGTGCGTGAAGTGGCTGGGCAGACCCAGCTATATGAACAGCGCGCGGCGGATTTTTTGGGACCACAGCAGGTAGATGACCCTGCGACGCGCCCGCTTTTGCCTGCGTTAGGGACGCTTCGGGCCATCCCGGCGGGGTATGCCAATCCACGCCCACAGGCGTTTGCGGAACAGGTCGGGTTGTCGCGCCGCGATGTTCTGGCCGGGGCCAACGTGCAGGCCTATTCCGACAGTTTGGAACAGTTGTTGCGCCCGCGCATGATGTTGCAGGCAGAGCGTGATTTGGCGCTCTTTTTGGAAGAGGGGCGCAAGGTGGACGCCTATCGTGCGCTCAAGGTCTATATCCTGCTGGCCAAGGAGCAGGATGGGCGTGAAGACGATTTGGCGATCCAGAGCTATTTCGCGGAACGCTGGGCCGAAGGCTATGTGGGTGCGGATGCAGAGTATCGCGCCATCAACGCCCATTTGGCTGCGATGCTGGAATTAGACAGTCGGGTAACGCCTTTGGTGGCGGCCAATGCGGCTTTGATCGATCGGGTGCGTTTGGAGATTGCCGATGTATCGCCCGCAGAGCGTGCCTATGGGGCGTTGCGCAGCCAGTCGGGGCGGCTGCCGCCTGTGGGGCTGTTTGAGGAAGCTGAGGATACCTCGGGCCTTGGCACCACGGATGGGCGGCCTTTGGCCACGCTGCAGGTGCCGGGGATATTTAGTGTTGAGGGCTTTTGGAATTTCTTTGCGCCCGGCGTTGAGGACGCGGGGGCGCAGCTTGAGCAGGATGCGTGGGTGTTAGGCGCGGCTGATACCGGCGCTTTGGTGTCGGATGCGCAATTGTCGGATGATTTGTTTGCGCTTTATGCGCGTGATTTCGAACGGGCATGGGATGGGGTTTTGAACCGCGTTGCCTTGGTTGACCCGTTGGAGCAGGGGGATCGTTTGTGGGATGCGAAGGCGTCGCCTTTTGTGCGATTGGCAGAGGCTGCAGAGTATCGGACGCGGTTGACCAAGATTACACTTAGATCGTTGAAAAATAATGATAATTCCGTTGATTTCGCTGCGGTTTCTGCGCTTGCTGACGGTATTGAGCGCCCGTTCAAACCATGGCACATGATGTGGGAAGGGCCGGCCGATTCGTGGCCAATAGATAGTGTGTTAGGGTCGATGCGCGTGGCGCGCGAAGTGGCGCGGACCGGGCAGGGGGATTTGACCGTTACGTTGCCGGACGACGCACCCTTTCCGGCGGCGATTGTGCGTTTGTTGAGCCAAGTGCGCGGGGCGTTGTCGCCTGAGTATGTCGATACGCAATTGGTTGCTTTGGATCGGGCGCGGTGTGTGCCGGGCGCACCTGTCGTTGGCGTTGGCTTTGGCGCGGTGTTTGGGCCTGGTGGACAGATTGAGACCTTGGCGCAGGCAGCACCCGGACCAGTGTCAACGCGCGCACGGGATCGATTTGCGGCTGCCCGTGATGTGAGGGCTGCGTTTTTTGGGGGTGGGACGCAGGACCCGTCGGTGTTGTTTGGCATTCGATTGATGGCCATTACCCCTCCGATTTCGCCGGTCACTGTGCGCATGGGGGCGCAGCTTCTGGATCTTGCGCCGGGTCGGGCCGCGGTGCCTGTGCAGTGGACGGGGGCCGGGGCCATCGCGTTGTCAGTGCCGGATCAGCCACCCATTGAGCTTGCGGGGGGGGAATGGTCCATCCTTACGCTGCTGAGTGGAGAGAGCTTGCAATCGCGCGGACCGCTTGCGCAAGTGGCGCATGATCTTGGGC
>CAZJAW010000095.1:0-7975 GCA_964544035.1 uncultured Rhodobacterales bacterium | reverse complement strand
AGGTTGCTTGGCCTGACGGTGCTGGCGCAGCACCAGATCGCCAGCACCGTCAGGCCAAGCAACCTCAATCTCGGATGCGCCTGCGGGCAACGTTCCTGTCATCACCAAATCAGAGATGCGCGGCAACTCTTCGTTCGCAACGTCGGGCACAGTCACGCTGTCCAAGGTCAATTCTACGGGTTCCCCAGCCGACACAACCAATGGCGTTCCATTCCATGTGCGCAACAGATCAACCGCCCGGGTTGCGACTTCGCCAACCGGCAATGCGCGCAAATCATCGTAATCGCTGGCATTTTCGGCGTTGTCCGTGTCTGCCACTTCATCAAGATCGATACCGGACAGTTGCGCCTCAACGTTCACACGCATCTCAATGCGCACCACACCGTCGCTCACACTAAAATCCGCAATTGCGGGCACAACTTCGTGTGCAAGCGCACTACCTGTTGCGAAGATGAGCCAAAAGCTTGACATCATACACCAAAGACGCAGCATTTGTAGGCGACAATAAAAGGTTCTCGACATGACACTTCCCCGTTTTCTCTTGTGTGTTTGGTGCGCCATTTGGGCGGGCAGTGCAACCGCACATGAGTTCTGGATCGAAGCCGTGTCCTATCAGGTGGAAACGGGCGAGGAGCTTGTGGCCAATTTGAAGAATGGGGAGACCTTTGAAGGAACCACGCTGTCCTATTTCCCGCGCGATTTCAGCCGTTTTGAAATTATTCAAAACAACAGCGTCCAACCCGTTGAGGCCCGTTTAGGTGACCGCCCGGCTTTGAACGTTGCAGTACCTGATGATGGGTTGGTCAGTGTCGTTTACGAGGCAACGCCGTCCTTTGTGACCTACAGAGAATGGGAAAAGTTTACCCGCTTCGCAGACCACAAAGATTTTCCAAATATCGCTGCGCGCCACGCATCCAACGGTTTTCCTGATGTGCCCTTCAAAGAACGCTACACGCGCCACGCCAAGGCGTTGATTGCGGTGGGGGCTGGGCAAGGTGCTGACCGAGCCGTTGGCCTCAAAACTGAATTTGTGGCGCTGACCAACCCCTATGACAAGGGTTTTGACGGCACCATGCGTGTTCAGGTGCTGCGCGATGGCACACCACGCGCGGATGCTCAGGTCGAGGTGTTTGACCGCCCCATTGAAGGCGACGTGGAAGTCACCTTTTACCGTACAGACAAAGACGGGATCGCCGCCATTCCTGTCACTGCGGGCCATACGTATCTGTTTGACGCCGTTGTGTTGGAACCCATCAAGGGGAATGACAAAGCCGTCTGGGACACGTTTTGGGCGGCGCTGACTTTCGCGGTGCCGGGTTAACCCGCTTCGATCATGTCAACGCGGGTGGCGTGCCGCCCGCCTTCAAACGTCGCATTCAAAAACGCATCGACGATCTCAAGCGCAAGCCCCTCGCCCACAACCCGGGCGCCAAGCGCAAGCATGTTGGCATCGTTATGCTGGCGGATCATGGCTGCCGAAAACGTGTCCGAACATACACCACAGCGAATACCACGCACCTTATTGGCCGCCATCATGATCCCTTGCCCGGTACCACATAAAACAATGCCTAACGCACACTCGCCTGACGCCACCTGCTCCGCAGCCGCTTGCCCGTGTTTTGGGTAATGGGTGCTTTGTGTTGTGGTGGGACCAATATCGACCACTTCAAAGCCGGCCTTTTCGATATGGGCGGCCACGGCACGGCGCAGATCAATGGCCGCGTGGTCACTCGACAGCACGATGCGGGTGGGGGTCATTTTTTGTCTTTCTTTGTTGATTGGGTGCGCAGCCTTGCAACGGACGCACACAGAAGTGTGTTGTAGCGCGTCTTTGACGGGATGAGGCCGATGTTCAAGGCCTAATCACCTGCTGTGGCCATGCTCTTATGTATCAACACCGAGTTTCCGTTTGCTTATTTCCCCCAACAGCCGTTTTGGAAGCCGATCATTTGAAAGGCCAACTCACATCCAAGATTGGTGACTGACGCATCGCAGCAAACCAGCTCAGTTTTGGCTGCTCAGTTGGCAGAGCTTTACGTGTCATCCGATCACCTGCTTCGGCTGACAGCCGAGAAATAGTGTCCTGATGAATGACAGGAAACTGGACACTTTTTTGAGCTGATGATGCGATAGACATTTGGCAGACTCCATTGCGTTTTGAACTACCAAAAAATTAGGGACTGCGGGGTTTTGCATAAAAGGGAAGCGGTGCGGAGTATTCCCCGTACGTTACGTAATTTTCAATAAACTAAGGAAAATCAGTGTTTTTATTAACCACTTTGAGAATGACATCTTGACTGAGAAGCTGGTCAGTCTTCTGATTCTGACAAAGATTGTTTCGGCCCCAGAAACGCAAAGCAGCAAAACGGGAAGTGGCCGCGACTCGGCGTTTTGCCCCCTAAAACTTAGTTTACCTTGGGGCAGTTAGAACTAAATTCAGAGCTTTGTCGTGCGGAGCGACATGCCGCGCTCGGTAACGTAGGCTTTTATCCACCGCGCGCTGCGCGATGTTTAGGTGACTGGTGTGCGGGACGAAGCGGATTTTTGATTCCCCCGTGCCAAAGTCCGGTTTCTCGGCACAAATTCTCATTCGGTCAACTTGCAGCATTCCGCACTTTGGGCTCAAATCGGAGGTAGACAAGCGCACTTCGCGGGGTAAGGGTAAGGGTGCATCGTCGTTAAGGTCCCAATAAATATGCTAGAGTTAAACACCAAGCAATATGTTATGCACTAATGCGCGACGCTCCGTGAGGAGGTTGCACGAAGACAGGCCGCTCGAAACCGCCTCGAAGAAATTGCGATTCTTGGTATCGTGGCTGCATATGCTTGGATTGCCACCAATGGATCAAACATCGAAGATGTATTCGCAGGCATTCTCGTTTGGTGGCTTCCACCTTTCATTGCTCTCGTGGCCTATTCAAGGCAACTGTCAATCACGCGGGGAATCGACAGGGTTGCCGAGTTTACACAGAGAATTGAGACTGAGTGTGAACTGCCAAGACAGCTATCATGGGAGGCTTTTGTTTTGGAAGAACGCGCAGGTTGGCGCTTCGCGGGAAACAGGCGAGCTGCTAGCTTTCTATGGGCACAAATTATCGGTGCATCATTTTTGATAGCTTGCTTTTCAACGGTGCGAATTTTGGAACCGCTGGGGTAACCGCTGTTTCGCGAGGTCGGGGATAAATACCCACTGACCGATCCCGACGCAGAGGCTCTATACCGAACCCGTCATTCATGCACCTCACAGCATCGGTCAAAACGGGCTCATTGCGGCCGTTCCCCGCACGTTGCGCCGAGGTCGGTCGGGCGCACAATGCCGCCGTGGACCTACTAGATTTCTGAGCCTACGTTTAGCCTACTGTCGCGCAAACAGGTTGATCCAGTGCTTACTCATTTCAAATTCGAAAACCCGCAGCACTTCGGTTTGTCTGGACGGTCTTGCCTCTTGCCCTTCTCCCCGGCAGACAGGGCGGCATGAACAAAACTGCTGACATTCTTTGTATTGGATCGGTCCTGTGGGACGTCATTGGCCGTGCGTCGTTGGCCATGCGCCAAGGCAGCGACGTGCCCGGGCGCATCACCCGCCTGCCGGGCGGTGTTGCGCTAAACATTGCGATGACTTGCGCACGCTTTGGTATGACGCCTGCGTTGTTGAGCGCAATTGGGCGGGACACCGAAGGGGACGAGTTGATGGCGGCCTGTGCGGCCAAGGGCTTGATCACCGACACAGTCTATCGCTCAGACGCATTGCCCACCGATCGTTACATGGCCGTCGAAGGTGCAAACGGCCTGATCGCCGCAATTGCCGACGCGCACTCGCTGGAAAGTGCGGGGGCCAAGATTTTGCGCCCTTTGCAAGACGGCACCCTTGCCACGCCAAGCGCGCCCTATACTGGCATTGTCGCACTTGATGGAAACCTCACGCCGGACTTGCTGCATGAGATTGCAACGAGCCCCCTGTTCGCACAGGCTGATCTGCGCGTTGCCCCAGCATCGCCCGGCAAAGCAGAGCGGCTTTCGCCGTTCCTGACCAACGGGCGCGGCACGCTATATGTGAACCTCGAAGAGGCAGGTCTGTTGTGTCAAAGCACCTTCAAAACCGCCCTAGCGGGTGCGCATGCCCTTGTGCAACGCGGCGCAGCGCGGGTGTTGGTCACAGATGGCGGCAGCATTGCGGCTGAAGCCACAGGCGGCGATATCATCAGTGCGCGCCCACCCCAAGTTTCGGTGGCTCGTGTGACTGGGGCTGGTGACACATTTATGGCAGCCCATATAGCCGCTGAGTTGCGTGGCGCATCTCGCGATGACGCCTTACAAAGCGCACTCCAAGCCGCCGCCATTTACGTATCAGGACAAGGACTGGAATGACCCTTTATACCCCCTCGCCCGCCATTGCGGCAGCGCAGGCCAATGGCACCCCCATTGTCGCGCTGGAAAGCACGATCATCACACATGGCATGCCATATCCACAAAACCTAGAAGTCGCGCGCCAAGTCGAAGCAGATGTGCGTGCCGCAGGGGCTGAGCCTGCGACGATGGCTGTGATCGGCGGCACACTGCATGTGGGTTTGAGTGATACGCAGCTTGAGGCTTTGGCGCAGGCGCGCGATGTGGCCAAGTTGAGCCGCGCGGATATGGCTGCGTGTATGGCATCGGGTGGCACTGGGGCGACCACTGTAGCGGCCACCATGATCGCCGCGCGTCTTGCTGGCATTCACGTCTTTGCCACGGGCGGGATCGGCGGCGTGCACAAAGGCGCCGAAGACAGTTTCGATATCTCTGCTGACCTGCTGGAGTTGGCGCAAACGCCGGTCACGGTTGTGGCGGCGGGTGCCAAAGCAATCCTTGATATTCCCAAAACGCTGGAAGTTCTTGAAACCCAAGGTGTGCCGGTCATCGCCTATGGGCAGGACGAAGTGCCCGCCTTTTGGTCGCGCAGCTCTGGTCTTGCAGCGCCTTTGCGCATGGACAGTGCTGCCGCCATTGCCGCAGCGCAAGCCATGCGCACCGCTTTGGGCATTCCCGGCGGACAGTTGGTTGCAAACCCAATCCCGCAAGAGGCCGAAATAGACCGTGCCACCCTCGCCCCGATCATCGCCCGCGCCACGCAAGATGCCGAAACCCAGCGCATCAGCGGTAAGGGTGTCACACCCTATCTGCTACAGCGCATCTTTGAGCTAACCGAGGGGCGCTCGCTCACAGCCAATATCGCCTTGGTGCGAAACAATGCGCGGCTCGCGGCAAAAATAGCCATGGAATTAGGCAGTCTTTCACACGATGCCTGACAAAGAGGCGCAAAGCATTGTAGTGCCGGGTGTGTTGGCCTACCTACAATCAAACCCAACACCGGACTTTTGATGAAGACACCCTTCGACCCTGACAAACCTCGCCGCCCCGGACTGTTTGCGCGCCTGCGTGCATCATTCCTGACCGGATTGGTGGTGATTGCGCCCGTCGGCCTTACGATATGGCTGATCTGGAGCGTGATCGGCTGGGTTGATGGCTTTGTGTGGCCATTGGTACCGAACGCTTGGCATCCGGATTCCATCATCAACTTCTGGCTGGGCATCCCGCGTACGACGATCGTAAATGGCCAAAGCGTGCCGAACCCGGACTGGATTCGTGTGAATGTGCGCGGCGTCGGTGTGATCGTCTTTTTTGTGTTCACAATCTTTATTGGTTGGATCGCCAAAGGCTATATCGGACGCTCGTTGATCCGCTGGGCCGAAAGCCTGGTTGAACGTACGCCTGTGGTGCGCTCGATCTATTCCGGGATCAAACAGATTTCCGAAACGGTGTTTGCACAGACTGAAAGCTCATTCGAAAAGGCGTGTCTGATCGAATATCCGCGCAAAGGGATTTGGGCGATTGGCTTTATTTCAACCACGGCCAAAGGTGAAATTCGCGACAAAGGTGGCAATTCCAGCGACATGCTCAGCGTGTTTCTTCCGACCACGCCGAACCCGACTTCGGGTTTCTTGCTGTTTGTTCCGGCCGAAGATGTGATCGAGCTCGACATGAGCGTTGAGGACGCGGCAAAATTGGTGATTTCCGCAGGACTTGTGTACCCCAACGGCAAAGAGCCGTTGAAGCCAACCGAGTTAGATTGACCGCTTTCGGCCGAGCTGCACGAACACTCATCACTCATTAACTGAACTCTGACATGATCTGCGCGCTCCAACAGATTGTGAAAGAATCCCTATGAAACAGCTAATTTTACCCGCCTTTTTGATGATGACCGCTCAGCCTGCGCTGGCTGTGGACGTCACAGAAGAAATGATCGTTTATGCGCAAGATCAGATGCGGCAGATCGCGCAAAACCCAAGCTTAATCGACGCGATCCGTGCCCAGAATACTAAGACCGAAACGCTAAGTGAGGTGCAAATTCTTCAACTGGATCGGGCGTGGCGTGCCGAAACCGCGTCTTGGCCGCGTCCGATGATCAGAGCGATTTTATCCAATCCAGTTTCGATCCGGCTTGCACATCTGGCGCAAGACAGCGGCGGACGCTTGTGCGAAGTGTTTGTGATGGATGCGCGCGGACTGAATGTGGGCCAGTCCACCATAACCTCTGACTACTGGCAGGGCGACGAGGCAAAGTTCACCGAAACCTATCCCAAAGGTTCAGACGCGATGCATGTCTCTGAGATTGAATTGGACGAAAGTACACAAGCATATGAGGGGCAAGTCACCTTCACCGTAAAGGATCCTGATTCGGGTGAGATCATTGGTGCGGTCACTTTTGGCATCGACGCCTCCCAATTCCTTTGAAGAGAAGAGCATCAAACCCTTGCAGGCAAAGGCGATAACCAAAAAAAACGCCAGCACGAAGCTGGCGTTGAGTTATTGAGGCAGGTTTCATACAGGCAAGAAACCTATCGAGCAGTAACGTTGTTATACGCAAATCTGCACAAAGAGTCCAAGGTAAAAGTTTGATAATGCGGAACAGTCCAAGGCCCGCTATTGTTAACAAAACAAGGGCTATCAGGGATTGTTTACGAAATGGAGCAGGATTATTTCCAATTTAAGCGCGCGGGTTTTGCCGTCATCGGAGCGATTCTCTCGTGTCTTGTGCTGGCTGTAAATCAAGCACAATCAGAGCCACGTCATGGCATAGCTATGTATGGAGAGCCTGCCCTACCACCTGATTTTGTGGCGCTACCGCACGCGAATCGCGATGCACCCAAAGGCGGTGCGATCACCTTGGCGAACACGGGCAGTTTTGATTCGCTTAACCCTTACATCGAAAAAGGTAACGTGCCCTGGCAGCTGCGCTTTCTCACCCATGAAAGCCTAATGGGGCGCAATCGGAACGAGCCTTTTGCGCTGTACGGGCTTCTGGCCGAATCTATTGAGGTGCCTGACGATCGCTCTTGGGTGGAATTCACTCTGCGTTCAGAAGCTCGCTTCTCGGACGGCAGCCCGGTCACTGTCGAGGACGTGATTTGGTCTTATGAGACATTGGGAACCGAAGGGCACGGGCGCTATCGCTCACTTTGGGGCCAAATCGAAAGCCTTGAGCAAGTCGGCCCCGCCACGATCCGCTTTACTTTCAACACCGACAATCGCGAATTGGCTTTGCTGGCGGGCATGCGTCCTATCCTGCAAAAATCGCAGTGGGAGGGTAAATCCTTTGCCGACGCGGAGCTCGCCGACGTGCCTATTGGTTCAGGCCCTTATGTGGTCAGTGACTTTGAAGCTGCGCGCGATGTGGTTCTGACCCGCAATCCTGACTATTGGGGCAAGGACCTGCCCTTTATGCGCGGCACTTTCAACTTCGACCAAATCACCATCGACTTTTATGGTGACGGCGATGTCGAATTTGAAGCATTCAAGGCAGGCGATGTATCGGCGATCCGCGAATTCAACGCCGAAAAATGGGCCAGTGGCTACGATTTCCCACGCGCTTCCTCGGGCGAGATTGTGAAATCCGAAGTCGCGCACCAAAAGCCATCGGGTATTACAGGCTTTGTGA